>CBFHBH010000255.1:0-3936 GCA_965653735.1 uncultured Flavobacterium sp.
TTTTAATCGCAATTTCTCAATCTGGAGAAACTGCTGATACTTTAGCAGCAATAAAATTGGCTAAAGAAAAAGGAGCATTTGTTTTTGGAGTTTGTAATGTTGTAGGATCATCAATATCAAGAGAAACACATGCTGGTGCTTATACACATGCTGGACCTGAAATCGGAGTGGCTTCTACAAAAGCCTTTACAACACAAATTACGGTTCTTACAATGATTGCGATTCGTTTGGCAAAATTAAAAGGAACACTGTCTAATTCAGATTACCATAGATACTTATCTGAATTAGAAATGATACCTGAAAAAGTACAAGAAGCGCTTCAAACAAATGAAGTAACAAAACAAATTGCTTCTGTATATAAAGATGCTCAAAATTGTTTGTACTTAGGAAGAGGGTATAATTTTCCAGTAGCATTAGAAGGAGCATTAAAACTTAAAGAAATATCATATATTCATGCCGAAGGATATCCTGCTGCAGAAATGAAACACGGTCCAATTGCTTTAATTGATGAGCAAATGCCAGTAATTGTAATTGCTCCTAAGCAAGGACATTACGACAAAGTGGTGAGTAATATCCAAGAAATTAAATCAAGAAGTGGTAAAATTATTGCTGTAGTTACCAAAGGCGATGAGCAGGTAAGAGCATTAGCAGACCACGTTATTGAAATTCCTGAAACTTCTGATGCTTTATCACCTTTACTAACGACAATCCCATTACAGTTGTTGTCATATCACATAGCTGTTTTGAGAGGATGTAATGTTGATCAGCCAAGAAATTTAGCAAAATCAGTTACAGTAGAGTAAATTTTATTTTTTATAAGAAAAAGCGCAAGATATTCTTGCGCTTTTTTTGTTGAAATACTTTCGTTGATTTTTATTGCAAAATCGTTGAATTGATAAAAAAATAAGATTAAAATTACTGATGGCCAATTTTTTTAAGCCTTTTTTTATTTATAACAAAATTTATTGTACATTGGCTTTATAAACCAACAAAATTCAAAAGAATGAGAATGTATTTTACTATTTTGTCATTGTTTTTTTGTGCGTTAACTTTTGCGCAAAATACAATTTCAGGATCGGTAACAGATGCAAATTCGCAACCTGTTGCTGGTGCAAATGTTAAAGTTGTAGGAGCGTCCACTGGGACTTCTTGTGGCTTTGATGGGAAATTTACACTTAAAACAAGTGCGGCTTTTCCATTTACTATCGAGGTGTCTATGATGGGGTATAGCGCACAAACTCTCGAAGTAACTTCTAAAGAACAAGAAATTGTTGTTGTTCTTGCAGAGGAATCAACTGCTTTAAATGAAATTGTTGTATCAGCTTCTAGAGCACCAGAGAGAGTTCTAGAATCTCCAGTAACAATTGAGAGAATGGGTGTTAAAGAAATCAAGAACACTACAGCTGCAACTTTTTATGACGGACTTGAAAATTTAAAAGACGTACACTTCAACACAAGTAGTTTTTCTTTTAAGTCTGTTAACACTCGTGGATTTGCTACTGTAGCAAACACTCGTTTTATGCAGTTAGTAGATGGTATGGATAACTCTTCACCTGCACTAAATTTTATCTTGGGTAACTTGTTAGGTTTAAATGATGTTGATGCAGGAAGTGTTGAGATTCTACCTGGAGCTTCTTCGGCTTTATATGGTGCAAATGCCTTCAACGGTATTATCTTTATGAACAGTAGAAGTCCTTTTGCTAAAGAAGGAATTTCAACATACTTCAAATACGGTAGAACAGTTCAAGAAACTGCCGGAGATAACCCAGTTTATGATTTTGGAATTAGAGCAGCTAAAAAATTCACCGAGCATTTTGCTGCAAAGGCAAACTTTTCAGTGCTTTCTGCAACAGAATGGATTGCTA
Source organism: uncultured Flavobacterium sp. (assembly GCA_965653735.1). Lineage (GTDB taxonomy): Bacteria > Bacteroidota > Bacteroidia > Flavobacteriales > Flavobacteriaceae > Flavobacterium. Next base: position 1,866 of record CBFHBH010000255.1, read on the forward strand.
ATGATACAAGAAGCATAACTGCTGGTGGAGTTGGTCATAATGTTAATCAGAACTATGATGGGTTAAACTCTTATGGTGATGAAGTAACAACTTTCATTCCTAATGTTGGGCAAGTAAGCCGTACAGGATATATGGAGAAAGATCTAAATAACAACAAGGTTGAAAGTGTTAAGTTTGACGTTTCATTACACTTACGTCCTTGGGCAACTTCAGAAAGTAATTTTGCTAAAGATATCGAGATTATTGCTCAACATAAATTAGGTACTGGTAATACAATTTATCAAGGAGCTAATAGATATTCATTGAAGAATTTTTACATGGATCAAACAAAGTTAGAGGTTAAATCTAAAAACTTTTTTGTTCGTGGTTACATGACAACAGAAGATGCTGGAAATTCATATGATATGCGTTTTGCAGCATGGAATGTTAACCGTTTAGCTAAATCAGATACAAACTGGTTTACAGATTATGCTAGAGCATTTCAATTGTCAAGTGCTGTATTAGGTTTAACTGCAGATCAGGCAGCAGGATATGCGAGAACATTTGCAGATACTAATAAATCGCCAGGTTTAAACCTTGTGCCAAATTATGATCCAAATAATCCAGCTGCGCCTAGAGGAGCAAGATTTGAGCCTGGATCAGCAGAGTTTAAAGGTGCATTGTCGAGAGTAATTGCAAATCCTGACTTTACAAAAGGAGCAAAATTTGTGGATAATTCTAAATTGTACCACGCAGATCTTAACTATAACTTTAGAGAATTAATCAGCTTTGCTGAAATTCAAGTAGGTGGTTCAATGAGAGAATATCAAATGAATTCTCAAGGGACTATTTTTACAGATTTTGATGGGCCATTAAAGTATAGTGAGTATGGAGTTTATACTCAATTACAAAAGAAAATGATGGAAGATAGACTTAAAGTTACAGGTTCTATAAGATATGATAAGTCTAAAAACTTTGATGGAAACTTCTCTCCAAGATTATCATTAACTTATGCGGCTGGAGCTGACAAACAACACAATTTCCGTGTTTCTTATCAAACAGGTTTCCGTAATCCAACAACTCAAGATCAATATATTGGTTTAGATTTAGGTCCTTTTGCTTTAATTGGTTCAGCACCTGAAAACTTAGCACGTTATACTGAAACTATGCCGATTAGTTTGGCTGGTCAAGCTAGTGGATTTGTTGCTCCTGGAACAACAAGTGTAAATCTTAACGGGAATGACGCATACTATGAGTCTTATACATCTGCTTCGGTTGCAGCTTTTGCAGCCGCACCAAAAACTACACCTGCAGAGATTCAAGCAGCAGCTAATTTGTTACAAGTATCTACTTATGGTTTAGTTAAACCAGAAAAAGTACAAGCTTTTGAGGTGGGATATAGAACTAATCTGCAAAAAACAGGAATCGATATTAATGGTTATTATAATATTTATAATGATTTTATTAATACAGCAAACGTTGTTAAGCCATTGTATGGAGATGTGCATACTGCTTTCGATATCAGTAATCCATCTACACAAGGAACTGTAAGTGCACTTTCTAATGGAGATAGAAGAATTTATCAAGTATATACAAATTCTAAAGCTGATATTACATCATTAGGCTTTGGTGTTGGCTTAAATAGAAAAGTGGGAATGTTTGATGTTGGTGCAAGTTACAATTATTCAGATTTTAAATTTGATGAAGATTCTGACCCTAGTTTTGAGCCTGGATTCAATACTCCTAAACATAGAGTTAAAGGAACTTTTGGTAGTGAAAAATTATTCAAAAACTTTGGGTTTAATACTAACGTAAGATGGAATACTGAGTATTTATGGCAGTCTTCATTTGTTGATGCTATGGTTCCAGAGAATGTTGTATTTGATGCTCAAATTAATTACTCGATTCCTTTCTTGAAATCAGTAGTTAAGGTTGGTGGTGCTAATATTGGTGGTAAAGATTATATTCAAGTACCTGGAGCTGGTAATATTGGGCAACAGTATTATGCTTCTTGGACAATCAATCCATAAGATCGAGGTTTAATTCAATAAAGTAGAAAAAATGATAAAAAATATAAAATGGCTATTATTTG
>CBFHBH010000256.1:0-3921 GCA_965653735.1 uncultured Flavobacterium sp.
ATACAGGTGTCACTAATTATGATATCTATGTTGATGGAGTTAAGTATGCTTCAAGTGGAGGAGCAACTTCAATTACAATAACTGGATTAAATCCCTCAACTTCATACTCAATCTATGTAATTGCAAAAGACTGCCAAAATAACCTTTCAGGTCAAAGTAATGTAGTAAATCCTACAACTATTGCTGGCCCTGCAGGTGGTTCAACTTGTGGTAACGAAACATTTGAAACCATTCCTGCTAGCTCATCATCATATGCAACCTATAACTGGACTAACGGTGGTGTTTCTTGGACATCTACTGATTCAAGAACTGATCAAACAATAAATACCAGAGCAATTATGGTAAGAAATGGTTCATTAACATCATCTACTGTTCCTAATGGAATTGGAGACTTAACCATTACAACTCAATTGAAATTTACTGGGTCAGCTGGAACTTTTAATTTAAAAGTAAATGGAATAACTAAAGCTACTATTCCTTATAGCGCAACTGCAACAACTTTTACAATTAGCGATATTAATGTTGCAGGAAACGTAATTATCAGTTTAGATGGAAACAGTACAACAACAAACCGTGTTGCAATTGATGACTTAACTTGGACATGTTATACTGCACTTAGTACTAATGACTTTAAGGATACAACAGAATTCAAAATTTATCCAAACCCTTCAAATGGTAATTTTAAAATTGAATATGATACAACAATTGGAAACATAGATATAGAAATTTATTCAACTTTAGGTCAAAAAGTTTTCGAAAAAGAAAATGTTGATAATAATATAATTTCGACAAACGGTCTTCAAAGTGGAATTTATTTAGTAAAAATCACTAAGGATTCAAAATCGACTGTCAAGAAAATAGTTATTAACTAATATAAGTAAGCGGCCCTCTCGGCCGCTTTTTTTATACCTCTTTGTTTCAAAAACACACAAACTATTGATTATCAGATTTTTGTTGACAAATATGTTATTAACTAATTTACAAACAACTTATTAACTATATTTTTATAAATATTTTTGAATTCATAAAAGTTAATATCTAAAAAACAATTAGTTAACATTAAAAATATTAATATAATTAACCTTTGAAATTACTTTGACATGAAATAAAATTAATAACAATCACAAATAAGACTAAACAAACAAATGAAAACTAAACTACAATTACTAGCGTTATTTTGTTGCTACAATTTAATCGCTCAAGCGCCAGCTGGTTATTACAATTCTGCAACCGGTACTGGTTACACTTTAAAAACGCAATTATACAATATTATTAAAGGACATACCGATAGAGGTTATGCAGGACTTTGGACAACCTATCAAACTTCTGATAGAGACAACCAAAACGAAAATGATAATACCATTTTTGACCTATATTCAGAAAATCAATCTGGTGCAGATCCTTACAATTACACCTACAGTACAGACCAATGTGGAACCTATGCTACAGAAGGCGATTGCTATAATCGCGAGCACATGATTCCGCAATCTGTTTTTAATTCATCTGCGCCAATGGTTTCAGATGCTCACTTCATTCCTCCTACTGATGGAAAAGTAAACGGCATGCGTTCTGATTATCCTCATGGTAATGTAGCCACAGCTAGTTGGACATCACTTAATGGAAGTAAATTAGGGACAAGTGGAGTTTCAGGATATACAGGTACAGTATTTGAACCCAATTCAGCTTTCAAAGGTGATATAGCTAGAATGTACTTTTATTTCGCCACACGTTACGAAAATGTTGTTGCTGGATATACATATCCAATGTTTAACAAAACAAGCAACCAAGTTTTTACAACGGCTTTTAGAGATATGCTTTTAGCATGGCATGCAGCAGATCCTGTTAGTGCTAGAGAAATTGCACGAAATAATGCCATATATGCAAGACAAGGAAATAGAAATCCTTTTATTGATAATCCAAGTTACGTTAACATGATTTGGGGAGGTGGAACTTCAGACACGACTGCACCTTCAGTACCATCTAATTTGGTTTCATCTAATGTTACTTCAACAAGTTTAACTTTATCTTGGACTGCTTCTACAGACAATGTTGGTGTTACTGGTTATGATGTTTACATGAATGGTAGTTTGAAAACATCTACAACAAGCACTTCAACTTCAATTACTGGATTAACAAGTTCAACAACTTATTCTTTTACAGTAAAGGCTAAAGATGCTGCAGGAAATACATCTGGTAGTAGCTCAACATTAAACGTTACAACATCTGCTTCAGCACCTACAGTTTCTGATTTATATTTTTCAGAATATATAGAAGGTACTTCTAACAACAAAGCTCTTGAAATTACGAACAGAACCGGAGCTTCTATTAGTCTAACTGCTTATTCCATAAAAAAACAAACCAATGGTTCAGGTTCATGGAGTGCAGGATTAACCCTAAGTGGAACTTTAGCAAACAATGGTAAATATGTTATAGTTAATAGTTCAATATCTACTAGTTGCAACTCATTCGCAAATCTATCTACATCAGCAACTGAACTGGCTTTTAATGGAAATGATGCTGTGGGACTATTTAAAAATGGAACACTTATCGACATTATTGGTACTTTTAATGGAGGTACAACAGATTTCTCTATTGATGAAACATTGAGAAGAAAAACAACTGCAACTGTACCTAAAACCACATTTAGTAAAACTGCGGATTGGGATATCTATACAACAGACACATGCAGTGGATTGGGAAACAAAATGAGCCCTAAAAATAATATCAAAGAAGTTTCTAATATAAATTTTGAAATTTATCCTAATCCAGCAAAAGGTAATTTTAATATATCTTTAAACAATTTTGAAAAGGGATTCCAAGTAGAAATTTACTCAGTTTTAGGTAATAAAGTTTTCGAAAATAATAGTATCACAACAAATGAAATAAATATTTCTAATTTACAATTAGGAGTTTATTTGGTAAAAATCACTAAAGATTCCGAATCAAAAATCAAGAAAGTAATTATTAACTAAAAATAGAGCGGCAATTTTGCCGCTTTATTTTTTTAATGCTAAATTTGCAACACAAAACACAACAACACACTATAATGATTCATTTTTTTGGTAACTCAACCAACACTGTTTTTGCAGTTCAATCGCAAAACGAATTATCGACTGAAGATATCAACAAATTAAACTGGCTTTTTGGCAACGCACATAAAATAGAGAAATCCGCACTGTCGGATTTTTTTGTTGGACCACGTGCTGCTATGATTACTCCTTGGAGTACCAATGCTGTAGAGATTACCCAAAATATGGGAATTTCAGGAATTATCAGAATTGAAGAATTTGAAAAAGTAGCTCCAGATTTTACTGATTTTGATCCTATGCTTTCTCAAAAGTATACCGAATTAAATCAAGAAATTTACACTATTAATATTCAACCAGAACCTATTCTGGATATTGAAGATATTGAGGCATATAACAAACAGGAAGGTTTAGCTTTAAGTGATGAAGAAGTAGACTATCTGAATAATTTAGCTAAGAAACTTGGAAGAAAACTAACTGACTCAGAAGTTTTTGCATTCTCTCAAGCCAATTCAGAACACTGCCGTCACAAAATCTTCAACGGAACTTTTGTTGTGGATGGAGTAGAAAAACCTACATCATTATTTAAATTAATCAAAAAAACATCTGAAACAAATCCCAACGATATAGTTTCAGCTTATAAAGATAATGTTGCTTTTATCAAAGGACCAACTGTAACGCAGTTTGCTCCAAAAAGCGCTGACAAACCTGATTTCTACGAAGAAAAAGAATTTGATTCAGTACTTTCACTAAAAGCGGAAACCCACAACTTCCCTACTACTGTTGAACCTTTTAATGGTGCTGCAACAGGTTCAGGGGGAGAAATTCGTGATCGTCTGGCAGGTGGACAAGGTTCTTTGCCTTTAGCTGGAACAGCGGTTTACATGACTTCTTA
>CBFHBH010000257.1:0-3920 GCA_965653735.1 uncultured Flavobacterium sp.
ATATAGAATGTGATAAAGTTATAGTTGATGATTATGACTCCGCAGTGCATGCAACACAACATTTAATAAATACAGGCTGTAAACGTATTGCGCTTTTATCTTGTGATGCTAGTTTGAGTGTTTCTCAATTGAGAGCCAATGGTTATTATGATACATTAAAAGAAAATAATATTGCAGTAGTAGATGAATTGGTAATTATGACGGATACTGTTGAAGAATATGATGAAAGATTAACTCATTTAATTGATAATGTTTCTTTTGATGGAATTTTTGCTTTGGATGAACACGCCTCTACTTTAGCGATGAAGTTAGCTGTTAAGAAAGGAATAAAAATCCCGGATGAATTACAAATTGTAGGTTTTGCCGATGGGGCTTGGTCAAGACGATTAACGCCAAGTTTAGCTACAATAAGCCAGCACGGACCACAAATTGGAGCCGAGGCTGCTAAACTTTTAATTGACCGTATTGAAAAGAAAGCCGAGAAAAATGTCTACAAAACAACTGTAATAAAAACAGAGTTGCGCTATAGGGATTCTGTGAAGAAGCCTAATTAATCTTTTATGCGAATAGTTTATTTCTTGCTTTTTGTGGTTGGTTTTATTTCTTGTGAGAAGAAAAAAGAAATTCGAGAAAAGAAATATGTATCATATGTTATTTCAGAAGAAAGTATGAAATGCAAGATGAACTATATAAGGAGGAAAAAATTGACAAAGTTGTTCTCACACATTTGCCTGAGTATTTTTATGGAAGTGAGAATTTTATTTTAGATGATAGTTCGAATGTTTATTACTATCAACTTGAAAGGTTTTTTAGTGCTTCAGGCTGTGGGACAGATACAGGAAAGGATTCAATTCCTTACTTTTTAAAATTAAAACCAGAAAGCTTTATTAAATTGCCTTTAGAATCAATTGATGGTTTTGTAAAGTTGAATTTTAGAAAAGGAGAAAGAAATGCCGTTAAAATAGCTTCTCAAAAAGATACCCTAAATTCAAAAGCATATTTTAAACTTCAAGAATCTTTGGATAAATATCTTGATTATAGAGAAGATAGAGATATTTACCTTATCTATCCAACAACTCAAGAAGAAGATGTTGTATTACTGTGTAAAAAATATAAGAAAGATTATAACTCTGATTCTATAAAATGGGACAAGAAAAGGATTAGATTTCCAATGTCTAAAATCCATGAATAATATTCTGTGATTTTTGTCATTTCGACCAAAGGGAGAAATCACATAATCTAAAGTTGTTCAAAGTGATGATTCAAAAATTCAAATTTAGGATTGAAATTTTTTATTAGCTCAGTCTTTTTATCTCTTCGCCATTTTTTTAATTCTTTTTCTCTTGCAATAGCATCTTCAACCCAAACGAATTTTTCATAATAAACCAAAAACTCTAAGTTATACTTTGAAGCAAAGGTTTTATTACTAAGTCTTATATTTTCTTTATGTTGGAATAACCTCAATTTTAAATTATTAGTCATGCCTATATATAATGTCGACCTATATTTGTTTGTGATTATATAAACATAGTAGGAATGGAATCCTATTTGTGGATTGAATTCATTCATGGAAAAAATAACTTTATGTGATTTCTCCCTTTGGTCGAAATGACAAACTGTAAAATAATGACTAATTCTTAATGCGCTTCCAACCAATCTTTACCTAATCCCATTTCAACTTCTAATGGTACAGCCATTTTGAAAGCATTTTCCATTTCGTGTTTAATCATAGGTTGTATTTTTTCTATTTCAGAATTGTGAACGTCGAACACAAGCTCATCATGTACCTGAAGTAACATTTTTGATTTGTAATTATCTTCTTTCAATCGTTTGTGTATGTTAATCATGGCTATTTTGATAATATCCGCAGCACTTCCCTGAATAGGCGCATTGACAGCATTTCGTTCAGCAGCACCGCGAACCACAGCATTAGCTGAATTGATATCTTTTAAATAACGACGGCGACCTGAGATAGTTTCTACATAACCATTATCACGAGCAAAATCTACTTGGTTTGCCATGAATGATTTTAATTTCGGATATGTTTTGTAGTAGGCATCAATTAACTCAGCACTTTCCTTGCGGGAAAGCGAAGTTTGATTTGATAATCCAAAAGCAGAAACTCCATATATAATTCCGAAGTTTACGGTTTTTGCATTGCTGCGTTGTTCTTTGGTTACTTCTTCCAGAGAAACATTAAACACTTTAGCTGCAGTACTTCGGTGAATATCTTCGTTATTTTGAAAGGCTTTAATCATATTATCTTCTCCTGAAAGAGCAGCAATAATACGTAACTCAATTTGTGAGTAATCAGCAGAAAGCAAAGTGTAATTTTCATCACGAGCGATAAACGCTTTTCGTATTTGACGACCTCTTTCGGTGCGAATAGGGATGTTCTGTAAGTTAGGATTGTTTGAACTTAAACGTCCAGTTGCAGCAACAGTTTGCATATAATCGGTATGAACACGTCGTGTTTTTTTATCAACTTGTTCTGGCAAAGCGTCTACATAAGTGCTTTTTAATTTTACTAACTGGCGCCATTCCAATATGTCTTTTACGATTTGGTGTTCATTAGCTAAATAACTTAAAACCTCTTCACCAGTGGCGTACTGGCCCGTTTTGGTTTTCTTTTGTTTGGCACCGCCTATTTTTAGTTTATCAAATAAAATATCTCCCAATTGCTTTGGCGAAGCCAAATTGAATTTCTCACCAGCTTCTTCATAAATTGTATTTTCGAAAGTTTCAATTTCTTTCTGCATGTCAACCGACATTGACTTTAGGAAGTTTTCGTCAAGGTTAATACCCTCACGTTCCATGTCGGCAAGAACTTGAATTAAAGGAACCTCAATTTCATCAAACAGTTTTTTAGTTCCAACTCTTTCTAAAATGGGCTGAAAATGTTCTTTTAATTGGTATGTTATATCGGCATCTTCTGTGGCGTATTCTTTAATGTCTTCTAAAGCTACATCACGCATTGATAATTGGTTTTTACCTTTTTTACCAATTAATGTTTCGATAGATTTTGGCGAATATTTTAAATACGTTTCAGACAATACGTCCATGTTATGACGCATGTCTGGATTAATCAAATAATGCGCAATCATGGTGTCAAACAAGTTTCCTTTTACTTCAATACCATAATTAGCCAGTACTTTTAAATCATATTTTACGTTTTGGCCAATTTTCTCAATACTTTCATTTTCGAAAAACGGTTTGAATTTGTCAATTAAAACTTGAGCTTCTTCTTGATTTTCTGGAAAAGGAACATAAAATCCTTTTCCTTTTTCCCACGAAAGAGCTAAACCAACTAGTTCTGCATTGATCGCATCAATACCAGTGGTCTCGGTATCGAAACATACTGATTTTTGATTCTGAAGATTTTGAAGCAATAATTTTACAGGTAAATCACCCTGCACTATTTGATAAAAATGTGTTGTGTTTTCTAAAGTGGCATAATAAGAGTGTGATTTTGGTTCTTTACTATCTTCATCTGAGAAACCAAACAAATCCATTTGATTTTCGGCAGTTTTCTTTACTGCTGTTTTTTTAGTTTGTGGTTTGTTGTCGTCCTCGGTAGTTGTAATTTCATCATATTCTTTTCCAGAACCGAATAATTTGTCAAATTGTGTTTTTAACTGACGGAATTCTAATTCTTGAAATAAAGCATCTGTTTTTTCAACATCTGGTTTAGAAAGTTCATAATTTTTAGCATCAAAAGTAACGGGGCAATCGAGTAGGATAGTAGCCAGTTTTTTAGAAAGTAATCCTTGCTCTTTATTTGCTTCAATTTTTTCTTTTATGGCGCCTTTTAATTGATGTGTATTGTCCAATAAATTTTCTATGGAACCATATTCGGCTAAAAATTTCTTAGCTGTTTTTTCGCCCACGCCCGGCAAGCCAATGGTGGCCCAGCGGACGGC
>CBFHBH010000258.1:0-3914 GCA_965653735.1 uncultured Flavobacterium sp.
TTTTATGGTTGTTTTTCGGTTTCTAAACGCTCTTGTTCCATTTTCTCGGCTAAACGCTTTTCAATGATTGGAGTAATCAATGTCTTGCGTGGTTTTATTTTAACAAAAGGGAAAAGTTCTAAGTCATGACTCATACGGTCATTTTTATTTGGGTATTTATTTGTTCCTAGAAGTATCTCTTTGCCAGAATCGAATAATTCCTGTTCTTTTTGAGCACTTTCCTGTATTTTCTTCTGAATAGTTCCTTCTTTTAACTGATGTAAAAAGCCTCCGTTAGCTTCGATATCTTTAAATAGAATAAGTGCTTTATTGGCTAATTGAGAAGTTAAGTTTTCAATATAATATGCACCATCTGAAGGATTTTCTACTTTGTCGAAATAGCTTTCGTGTTTTAAAACCAACAATTGATTTCTAGAAATTCTATCTCCAAACTCATTGTCCTTGTGATAAATAGCGTCGTAAGCTAAGTTTGAAACAGCATTAGCTCCACCTAAAATAGCACTCATACATTCGGTTGTGGTACGAAGCATGTTTACGTTGTAATCGTAAAGTGTTTTGTTACGTTTTGTTGGTGTTGCTATGATATGACAATCTAAATTGTGATTGTATTCTTTGGCTAAAGCTGAAAATAATAGGCGTAAGGCTCTAAGTTTTGCTATTTCAAAGAAATAGTTGGTACCTACAGCAGTTTCGATTACAATCGTTTGATCAATTTTTTTATACTTTTCAAAATACTCGTTTAGATGAGCGAGTGTATAGGCTAATTGTTGAACAATGTTTGCACCAGCATTTTGATACAAGGTTGAGTTTATTGATACAACGCTTATATTTTTATATTTTTCAATAGCTGAATTTAAAACTTCGAAATTATCATTTCCTGTGAACCAATTTCCATCGGATGCTAACTGATGAATAGGATCAATTAAGCAACAAATTGTAGTTTCTTTTGCGGCTGCAACGGCATTTATTTTTTGTAAAAAATCTTCTGAAAGAAACTTTAGTGTTATATAGACAGGAATTAAACTGATTTCAATTTCTGAAAGTAATTTAGTGACATCTGTTTCTTCGTTTTCGATGGTAAAACGTAAACTTTCGGCACCTCTCTCAATTGAGTCTTTTGCTTTTTTGATGGATTTGTCAACGTCGAAAACAAATATATTCTGAACAATTTTAAATGGTTCTTTTATTGAAGAGATATTGTTTTTATTGGTGTCTTCATCAACATGGTAAAAAGGCTTCACCTTAATTCCTTCTGGGCTTTCCCAAACTAAGGTTTCGTTGTAATCAGCACCTTTAAGTTCGTACTGAATTTGCTGTTTCCATTGCTTTGATGAAATGGGCTCGAAATCGTTAAACAAGTTGTTTTCCATAATTTGAAATTCCAAATTTTGAAATCGTTTATTTTAATGTTTGATTTTTACTGTGTTTGCTCAATTGTGTCGCCTTCAAATTCTACTATATATATGTCTTCGTTTTCACGCTTCATATAATATTTTTCTCTGGCGTATTTTTCTATTTGAGCAGGATTTTTGAGTTTTTTAATCTGACTTTTATCTTTTTTAATTTCCTCCTGATAATAGGTTTTATTGTCTTCGAGTTCATCGATCTCTTTGTTTAAAAGACGATGGTCTAAATAAGAATAGTTGTCAAGAAAAACCATCCAAACGATGAAGAATAATGACACCAAAAAGTATTTGTTGCCTAAAAATTTTAGCCAAGGTTTTTTGGATGTTATTTTCTCTATTGGATTTGTCATTGGTTTACTTTAGCCCCGATAGTAGCGGCATCCTTTTTTGATGGCTGAGGCACTCGATGCCATCAAAAAGATATAGCGAATAGCGGGAAATAGCTCCTAAAAATAGTAAATATTTATGAAATACGCTGATTAATTACGGCACGAACCACATCGATAGCTACAGTGTTGTACTTATCATTAGGAATGATAATGTCTGCGTATGCTTTTGTGGGTTCAATAAATTGTTCGTGCATCGGTTTTAAAGTAGTTTGGTAACGATTTAAAACTTCTTCCATGTCACGCCCACGTTCTGCAATATCACGTTTTAAACGACGGATAAGTCTTTCGTCTGAATCTGCATGAACAAAAACTTTGATGTCAAACATTTCGCGGAGTTCTGGATTGGTGAAAATTAAAATACCTTCAACAATCATTACTTTACGTGGTAATGTATGAATGGTATCGCCTGTACGATTATGCTTTACAAATGAATATACGGGTTGATCTATAGCTTTGTTTGCTTTTAAATCTTTTAAGTGTTGAACCATAAGTTCAAAATCTATAGAACGCGGGTGATCAAAATTGATTTTTGTACGTTCATCTAGAGATAAATCATTTGTTTCTTTGTAATAATGATCTTGAGAAATAATTCCTACCTCAGTTTCTGGTAATTCATTCATGATTTGATGAACAACTGTTGTTTTTCCTGAGCCAGTTCCTCCGGCAATACCTATAATTAGCATAATTGTCTTGTTTGTGAAGTGCAAAAATAGGGATTATGGATTTATTTTTTGTAGTGAGGCTGATTATTCATAAAAAAAAATAATACTTTTATACCTTAAACTAAATATAAAACAAAATGAAGAAAATTGCAGTTTTAGTGTTACTAATGGTAACATCTTTTTCTTTTGCTCAAAAAGTTAAAGTTGAAAAAGGAGATTTTAAAGCTTTAAAAGGTCAAACAGAAGTTAATGTTGTATTTGATTATAGCAAATTGCAGCTTATGAAAGAAAATTTGACTGAAGCTCAATATGTTGAAAACAGAGCTAAAGAGCTTAATGAGAAAACTAAAGGAAACGGTGATATCTGGAAAAAGAAATGGGAAGGTGCTAAGAGCATGATTTGGAATCCTAAATTTTTAGAAATTGCTAATGCTGTTTCATCAAAAGAAAAAACTGGAATTTCGTTTCAGGAAGATTTAAATTCTGCAAAATATACAGTAATTGTTGAAGCTGTTTGGATTTTTCCGGGATGGGATATCGGTATGATGAAACAACCTGCAAAAGTAACAACTCGTATTAAATTGGTAGAAACTGCAAATAAAGGAAATGTACTTGGGGAAGTTTTTAGTGAACATGCTCCTGGTGATCAATGGGGAAGTAATTTTAGTAATGAATCAAGAATAGGTGAAGGATTTGCTAAAACGGCTAAAACTTTTGTTGCAAAATTTGTTGCTAAAGACGTAAAATAGTCTTTGTTAGTAAAATAAAAAATAAAACCCGGACTATTCCGGGTTTTTTATTGTTTGCTCTTTTTCTAAGTTTATTAAGTGGGCCATGTTTTTAATGACATTGTCATGTTTTTTAACAAAAGGATTTTCTTGATCCCAAACATAACCTGCTAATACAGCACAAATCTTTCTTTTTACATCTGGATTTTCTGGTTGGTGGAAAAATAAAGTTTGTAAGTTTCCTGTGTACCATTCTTTTACATATGTAGTAAATACTCCAATACCACTTCTCATGTATTGAGTAAATTCTACTTCCCAGTCTATTTTTTCTCCTTGTAATTGACGGTGAACTAATTTAGCTGAAAGCATTCCTGATTCTGTAGCAAAGGCAACTCCAGAAGAGAATACTGGATCCAAGAACTCTGAACTGTTTCCTGTTAGTGAGAAACCATCACCATACATCTTTTTAACTGAACGAGAATAGTTTTCAAGTTTTACTGGCTCAAATAAAAACTCAACTCCACCAAAACGTTTTATGTAATAGTCTGATAATTGAATAGCGTTCTTTAGAGCTTCAGCGTTATCTTTATTGGTAGAAAGTGAATTGATAAAATCAGTTGGTCCTACAACACCTAAACTTGTGTTTCCATTAGAGAACGGAATTACCCAAAGCCAAACTTCTGTTTCTAGAATATCGAATGAAATTAAAGTTCCTTCTTCTCCTTCTGG
>CBFHBH010000259.1:0-3890 GCA_965653735.1 uncultured Flavobacterium sp.
GTTGGTGTTGTTTTTACCATATAAAAGGTTGCAACTATAACAACAGCTAAACCACCCAAGCTCAACCACTTATTTTTAATTAAAAACTGAAGACTTTTTACATATTTAGCAGTCAATTTATTGAAGCCAGTATTGAACCCAATAAAGAATTTTTCTTTGAAATTTTTGGTTTTTTTATCTTCATGATGATGGTCGTCATGTGGAACGTCTTTTAAAAACAATGCAGCTAAAGCTGGACTTAAAGTCAATGCATTTACAGCAGAAATTACAATGGCTATTGCTAATGTAAAAGCAAATTGTCGATAAAAAACACCTGTTGAGCCTTCCATGAAACCTACCGGTAAAAATACCGCAGACATCACCAAAGTAATAGAGATAATCGCTCCAGTAATTTCACTCATCGCTGAAGTTGTTGCTACTTTAGCTGATAATTTTCTGCTATGCATTTTCTCATGTACCGCTTCGACAACTACAATGGCATCGTCAACTACAATTCCGATAGCTAATACTAAAGCAAAAAGAGTTAATAAGTTTACAGAGAAACCAAATATTTGCATGAAAAAGAATGTTCCTAAAATAGAAACTGGAACCGCAATAGCAGGAATTAAAGTTGCTCTGAAATCTTGAAGGAATAAGAATACAACTATAAACACCAAGATGAAAGCTTCAATTAAAGTCGATTTCACTTGTGATATTGACATGTCCAAAGAATCTTTAGTATTGTATAAAATCAGATGCTTCACATCTTTAGGAAAATCCTTCGAAGCTTTTTCCATCATTGCTTTAATCGCAATCTGAACATCACTTGAATTAGATCCAGGTAATTGGAAAATACCAATATTTAAACCTGATTTTCCATCAATTCTGGTGCTACTTGCGTAAGTGTAAGAACCCAATTCAACACGAGCTACATCTTTTAAACGTAATACTGACCCATCAGCATTAGAATGAATTACAATATTCTCATATCCTCCTGGATTGTTTAATTTTCCTTTGTATTTTATTACGTATTCAAAAGCTTCTTTACTAGCTTCACCAAATCTACCTGGAGCTGCTTCAAGGTTTTTATCCTGAATAGCACCAATTACTTCTTTGGGAGTCAAATTATAAGCAGCCATTTTTGCAGGATTTAGCCAAACACGCATTGAATAATCCTTATTACCTCCAAAAGTAACAACCTGTCCTACTCCTGGAATTCTTTTAAGATCAGGTATGATATTTATTTGCGCATAATTAGCTAAAAATGTTTGGTCGTATTGTTTTTCATTTTCAGATAATAAATCCACCACCATCAAAAGACTATTTTGCTTTTTGGTTGTAGAAATTCCCGCTTGAACTACTTCGGCTGGCAATTGACTCGTAGCTTGGGAAACTCTGTTTTGCACGTTTACCGAAGCTTGATCTGGATCTGTTCCTAATTTGAAGTTTACAGTAATAACTAATGATCCATCATTACTGGCAGTTGAACTCATATAGCTCATGTTTTCTACTCCATTTATTGCCTCTTCTAATGACGGAGCAACAGAACGAAGAACAGTTTCTGCATTTGCTCCTGGATACAACGCAACAACTTGAACAGCTGGTGGTGCAATATCTGGGAATTGTTGCAGAGGAAGTGTAGATAATCCTATACTTCCTAGGATAACTATAAGTATAGCGATGACTGTTGATAGTACTGGCCTATCAATAAATTTTTGTAACATATTGAATTAGTTGATTTTAGAAATTAAAGTTTTGCTACTTCTTTTTTAGTATTTTGCTTCGCCTGTTCGCTAAAGCTCGGGCTAGGAATAATTTTTGCACCATCAGGTAAATTTTCAAAACCTTTCAATACAATTCTGTCTCCAGTTTTGATACCTTCTTCTACTAAATAATTGGTTCCGCTTTTAGCTGAAACAACAATTGGTTGTCGCATAACACTATTGCTTTTATCTAGTAAAAAGACATAAACTTTATCCTGAATTTCAATTGTAGCTTCTTGTGGAACCACTATTGCATTAGCATGATTTACATTTATTTTTACTTTTCCAGTATTACCTGAACGTAATAACCCATTATTATTTGGAAATTTTGCTCTTAAAGTAATTGCTCCAGTAGTCTTATCAAATTGTCCATCTACCATATCAACATTTCCTTTATGTTCATATTCAGTATTATCAGATAATACTAAAGAAACTGCTGGCATTTTTTTAATTTTTTGAGCAATTGAATTTCCTTCATATTGCTTTTTAAAATTTAAAAAATCATTTTCACTTAAAGAAAAATAAGCATACACTTCTTTAATATCAGATAACTTTGTTAATGCCTCTAGATCTTGAGGTCCAACAAGACTTCCTTGTTTTCTTGGCAATCTACCTATATAGCCATTAATAGGTGCTTGTATTAAAGTATAATCTAAATTAATTTGAGCGTTATTTAAAACTGATTTAGCTTGTTCAACATTTGATTTGGCAATACTTAAATTTGATTTAGCAGTTCTTAATTGATAATCAGAATACATTTTATTTTGTACCAATGGAACTAATTTATCTACTTCAATTTGAGCATTGATTAATGAAGCTTCAGCAGACTTTAAACTTGCTTTAGCATTATTGAATTGTTGACGATACACATTGTCATTTATTTTAAACAAAGGTTGACCTTTGGTAACATAAGCACCTTCATCAACAAATATTTTTTCTAAGGTACCGTTCACTTGTGGTCTTACTTCTATATCAGTTTTTCCTTGAATTGCAACAGGAAATTCTGTTGAAGTTTGAGCATCAGACTTTACTATATTTAAAACCGGTAATGTTGGCGCTGCAACAGGAGGCATATCATTATTTTTTCCTGAGCAACTAATTAATAGTATAGACAGTACACTAAATAGTATAATCTTTTTCATAGTCGTTTTTTTATTTGTTTTAATTAATTTAATGGAATTATCATTCTTTATTTTTGGAATAATCGTTTCAGAATTCATGCTATTTTATATTAAAAAATGGTTAGTACTTATAGTTTATTTTGGAATAATCGTTTCAGAATAAAATCTGTAATTGACTGTATTTATTATATTTATGCTACTTTTTCTGAAATAAACGTTCCAGAAAAAAAGTAAAAAAAAACTATGGTAAAATAGTTTTGATTAAAAACTCAGACATCTTTTTGATACGAATTGGATTTCTTTCTAAAATGTAAGATTGCTTCCATCCAGTAAACGAAGTCACAATGTACTCTGCAATTAATTTTGCATCTGATGTTCCATCTAATTCTTTGTTATCAATTGCTTTTTGTACAACTTCAGACAAAAAAAGAAGATAAATTTCGTTGTTCTTTTGCATCTGATTTCTAACTTGTAAATCTTCAGGTGCAATTTCGAAAATTGTTTTCATCCCCAAGCAACCTTTTTCACAATCAACTATCCAAGAAACTTTATCTCTAATAATATTAATAAGTGCTTGTTTCGCGGATTTTTCAAGAGCAACTTTATCTTTCAATTCTAACATAGCATTGTCAAAATAGCTAGCCAAACATTTTAAAAAAAGATTATGTTTATCTCCAAATGTATTGTATAAACTACTTCTATTAATTTGCATAGCATCAACAAGATCTTGCATAGAGGTTGCATTATATCCTTTTTCCCAAAAGACATTCATTGCAGCATCTATTTTCTCTTTCTCATTAAATTCTACACAACGTGCCATGTAATCTCAATTTTCAATGCAAATATAATCATATTTTGGAATAATCGTTTCAGAATTTAAAAATTAACAAAAAATTAAACCATTCCTTTTAAATTAATAGAAAATAAAAAACCCTTCAAAATTTGAAGGGTTTTACCGTTAGCTTAAAGCTGGCGGAGAAAGAGGGATTCGAACCCCCGGACCTGTTACAGTCAACAGTTTTCAAGA
>CBFHBH010000260.1:0-3870 GCA_965653735.1 uncultured Flavobacterium sp.
AGTAATTGTATTTCTAGGCAAGTTCTATTAGAGTTATATAGATAACATTTATTTGACTTTGTGTACTTAATGTGATATATTTAAGACCTCAAAGAATTGTTACATAAGTATTAAAAATCACAGTCTTTAGGTATTGGAAGTTACAGGAGAATTCATAATAACACAAAAACGTACTGTAGATAAAGAACGATATTATATTCCTAAAAATTCAATAGATCATTTTGATGGTAGTACTGTCTTTTTTACAGTAACTGAAGAAGAAGTAAAACAATACAAAAGAGATTAAATTCTTTTATAAAAATAATTTTTTATTAAACATATACATATAGTAGAGGAAAGTGGCAACAGTAGCAATGATGAAAAAGAGGAAAAAATACAAAATTGCGAAGAACCACAATTTGTAATAATAAATAAATATAAAGATAGAAATCCAATGGATAATACTCATTCCTAAAAATAAAGGGTGATATGGCTTAATAAATTCCACTGTGAACCGATATAAAAAATAACTAATCATAAACAGTTTAAAACGGTCACCATTTTGTAACTCTTTGTTCTTAATAGGCATAAATAGAAAGATAAGTAGCAACATTGTCATTATTTCATAAAGTGCTACTGGATGCCTTAGTTTGCCATCTCCTAAATTCATTCCAGTAAAAAAAGATGTTTCAATGCCATAAGTTGGTTCTAAAATACCCATTCCGAAACATCCAATACGTCCGATAATAATTGCTGTTAAAATAGGTATTACATAAATATCTCCCGATGCTATTTTTATTCCAATTATTTTTTTGCATAACTCCACTCCAAACAACCCTCCAAAAAAACCTCCAGCGATTGTTTTATTTTGATAGAATGTAAGCCAAGTTTGATTTACTATTTCATTAGGATTTTCGAACAAAGCAATAACTCTAGAACCAAGTAAAGCACCAAGCATAGCAGATAATAAAATCCAGAGTCTATTCATGTCAGAAATAGGATCTTGAATCCCTTTTCTTAAAAAATAATAGAGTCTAATGCCTATAAAAAAGGCAAGAGTTTCCATTATTAAGTGAATAGTTGGCGCATTATCGAAAGGTAATATCATTTTGATTATTTGATTAAGGTAAAACTCCACTATTTTTACTACTTTTGCAACACTTTTAAAAAAAATAAATAAATGCTTACAGTTTCAAATTTATCGGTTCAATTTGGTAAAAGAATTTTATTTGATGAAGTAAACGTAACTTTTACACAAGGTAACTGTTACGGAATTATTGGTGCAAATGGTGCAGGAAAATCAACATTCTTAAAAATATTATCGGGAGATATTGATCCTACTTCAGGTCGTGTTATTCTTGAGCCTGGAAAACGTATGTCGGTTTTAAATCAGAACCACAATATGTTTGACGAGCATACAGTTTTGGAAACTGTTTTAATGGGAAACAAAACTTTGTTTGCTATCAAAAAAGAAATGGATGATTTGTATGCCGATTATGATGATAAAAATGCAGACCGAATAGGAGAGTTGCAAATGCAATTTGATGAAATGAACGGATGGAATGCAGAATCTGATGCCGGAGCAATGCTATCTAACTTAGGAATTTCAGCCGATTACCATTATACTTTAATGGGAGATATGGAAGGAAAGATGAAAGTCCGTGTTCTTTTGGCACAAGCTTTATTTGGAAATCCTGATGTATTAATCATGGATGAGCCTACCAACGACCTAGATTTCGAAACTATCGGTTGGTTGGAAAATTTCTTAGCAAATTACGAAAATACGGTATTAGTGGTTTCTCACGACCGTCACTTTCTTGATGCAGTTTGTACACATGTATCAGATATCGACTTCGGAAAAATCAACCATTACTCAGGTAACTATACATTCTGGTATGAATCTTCTCAGTTAGCAGCTAAACAAAGAGCACAGCAAAACAAAAAAGCAGAAGAGAAAAAAGCAGAATTAGAAGAATTTATTCGTCGTTTTAGCGCAAACGTAGCAAAATCAAAGCAAGCTACTTCTCGTAAAAAAATGATTGAAAAATTGAACATTGGAGAAATTAAACCTTCAAGCCGTCGTTATCCAGCCATTATTTTTGATCAGGAACGTGAAGCTGGTGACCAAATCTTAAATGTTCAGAATTTATCTGCTTCAGTTGATGGTGAAGTTCTCTTCAAAAATGTTGATTTAAACATGGCAAAAGGGGATAAAGTTGTTGTTTTTTCGAGAGATTCACGTGCTACAACTGCTTTCTATGAGGTTTTAAATGGTAACCTAACACCTGATTCTGGTACTTTTGATTGGGGAATTACTACAAATCAATCGTATTTACCTAGTGATAATCATAGTTTCTTTGAAAATGATTTGACTTTAGTAGACTGGTTACGCCAATGGGCTAAAACAGAAGAAGAAAGAGACGAAGTTTACGTTCGTGGTTTCTTAGGAAAAATGATTTTTTCTGGTGAAGAAGCTTTAAAAACAGGACGAGTATTATCTGGAGGTGAAAAAGTACGTTGTATGCTTTCCAGAATGATGATGTTACGTGCCAATGTTTTAATGTTAGATGAACCAACGAACCACTTGGATTTGGAATCGATCACTGCTTTCAATAATTCACTGAAAAATTTTAAAGGTTCTGTATTGTTCACAACACATGACCACGAGTTTGCACAAACTGTTGCCAACAGAGTACTCGAAATTACACCAAACGGAGTAATTGACAGATATATGACATTTGATGAATATCTTGAAGATGATAAGATTCAAGAAATGAGAAAGAAAATGTATTCATAGAATATTAATCCCGCTTAGAGCGGGATTTTTTTATTTAAGAATTGGAAGATACTCAATCCAAGGACCAACTTCCTCCTTATACTGTTTGGCCATAACCCTTGAAATTTGTGATAAATGATTTAAATCATGAACTACCCAGGTTGATAGTAAATTGACTAATGTTGCTTCACCTAAAGATGGATGAATTCCTTTATTTTCAAAATCAGCAATTGTGATATTTTTAGATTTTAATACCTTAAGGTTGGAGTTACGATTTTTTTTAAATTCAGTCAAAAGTTGCTTTATCGTTTTCCCTTTGCTTTCTTCAAATTGTGCAAACCGGTCAAAAGGTTCAAAAGTTTTATTACCTTCTTTGCTAAGAATAATTTCTAAACGGTTAATCCAGTCTGTTTTTTCACCATGAATTAAATGACCAACTATATCATAAGGACTCCATGTTTCTTCACCTTCATTGCTCATGGTCCAGTCATTAGAAAGGTCTTTTAATAAGGCTTCTAGTAAAAGTGGTGTGCGTTCTAAAACTTCAATGGCTTTATCTAAATCAAATTTCATAATAAGTTATTCTAAAATCGTACTAATTTCTATAGGATTCGATAATATTTTATGTATCGGACATGAATTGGCAATTACCAATAATCTTGCTTTCTGTTCTTCATCTAAATCACCAATCAGTTCAACTTTCCGTTCCATAACCGATTTCAAATTTTCTTTGTCCCACCGGAATTCAACATCAACCTTGGCTTCTTCTAAATTCCAGCCTTTTCTTTCAGCATACATTTTTAAAGTAATGGCCGTACAGGCACCTAATGAAGAAACCAATAATTCTTTTGGTGCAAATCCCAGTCCCTGACCGCCAACTTCCTTGGGTTCGTCAGCGATTAAGATATTGGTTTCGGTCGTGATTTCAGTTTTATAGTTCTGATGTCCTATGGTTGCAGTTATTCTTGGCATGCTTCTTAAAATTTAATGGGTGCGGGAAGTGGTACAAATTCGGTTTCGCCTGGAACTTTGTCAAAAGTTTGGTTCGTCCAGTCGGTTTTAGCCTTTTCAATTCGGTCTTTGCTTGATGAAACAAAATTCCAAAAGATAAATCG
>CBFHBH010000261.1:0-3867 GCA_965653735.1 uncultured Flavobacterium sp.
ACTGGCTTAACAAAAGTATTCAAAAGACTCAAAACCACAGCTACTATTAAAGCTGTCGCAATATTATCCACTTGAACACCAGGCTTTAAGAAATAAGACAATAACAACACTATGATTGTTGAAATAAGTAGTTTTTTTAATAAATTCATTTTATATTTTTTTAGGTTAGTTATTCAAAAAATGTACCGTTTTTTCAAAAAATTCTTTTGGATTTTCTGCATGAAGCCAATGTCCAGCGTTAGAAACAGTTTCTATTATAGCATTTGGAAAATGATGATAAATAGTTTCGAAATCAGAGTCTAAAATATAATCGGACTTATCTCCTCTCAAAAACAAAGTATCTTGATCAAAATGATTTTCAAATGGCAATGCATCACCAATTACAGAAGTATTTTCGGTAAAGACTTTCAAATTAAATCTGAAATCCAATTGTCCAGGCTCCTTCCAATATAGGTTCTTCAATAAAAACTGACGTGTTCCAAAATCATGAATATATCCTGATACAATTTCTTCAACTTCGGCACGAGAAGGTTTTTTAGAAAAATCCACAGCATTCAATGATGCTAAAATTGTTTGGTGATGTGGCGCATAAAATTTTGGACCAATGTCAGCCACAACTAATTTATCAACCAATTCAGGATAATTTGTCGCTAACAACATAACTACTTTCCCTCCCATTGAATGACCAATCACATCAACTTTATCTAACTTATGAAATTGACAATACTCTACAACATCCTGCACCATAAAATCATATCCCCAATCATTTGAATGGAAACTTTTACCATGATTGCGCAAGTCTAAAGCATGCACTTGAAAACCTTGCTCTGCATATTGTGAAGCAAGTGTTTTCCAGTTGTCTGACATGCCAAGAAAACCGTGAATAATAAGTAATGGTTTTCCTTCTCCTATTATATTTGAATGCAACACCATATTACTTTAGTTTTTGCAGATACATATTTACCACATTCTCTAATCCTAAATACAAAGATTCAGAAATTAAAGCATGACCAATAGAAACCTCCATTAATCCAGGAATATTTTGATTAAAAAACTGAATATTATCCAGACTCAAATCATGACCCGCATTTATTCCCAATCCCAATTCATTGGCTAATTTTGCCGCATCAACATAAGGTAAAATTCCATCCTTATTACCAAGTCCATACTGATGTGCAAAAGCTTCTGTGTACAATTCAATTCTATCTGTTCCTGTCTCTTTTGCTCCTTCAACCATTTCTAATACTGGATCAACAAAAATCGATGTTCTGATTCCGTTTCTTTTAAACTCCTCAATTACCTCTTTTAAATAAGCTTGGTGAGTTATTGTATCCCATCCTGCATTTGATGTTAATGCTCCAATTGCATCTGGTACCAATGTTACCTGTGTAGGTTTACATTCTAAAACCAAATCAATGAAATTGTATTGTGGATTACCTTCAATATTATACTCGGTATAAACCACATCTTTTAAATCTCTAGCATCCTGATAACGAATATGTCTTTCATCTGGACGTGGATGAATCGTAATTCCATGAGCCCCAAAACCTTGAATTCGTTTTGCCGCTTCAATTACACTTGGTGTATTTCCGCCACGTGAATTTCTAAGTGTGGCTATTTTATTAATATTTACACTTAGCTTACAATTATTATGTGTCATTTTGACGTCATTTTTATATGATTCGACAAAAATACGAACTTATACAAGGCTGTTATCTTATTTTTTAATTATTTTGCAGAAGATTACTACAATTCATTATGACCAATTTATCTGACTATATTACTCAAGACTTAAAACCGTTAGACATACAGGAAAGTGTTGCTATTGCTCAGGATTTTTTTCTTGACCTGCCCTTTTCTCATTTTCCAGTTTTAGAAAACGGAGTTTTTATTGGCAGTGTATCTTCAGAAGATATAGAAAATTTTGACCCTTCAAAAAAACTATTTGATTACAAATATTCTTTTGAAGGCTTTTTCACACGAAAATATTCGGTTTTACTAGATGTTTTGGATGATTTTGCAAAAAATGAAACAACAGTAATGCCTGTTCTTGACGAGCAAAATAATTTTATTGGTTATTATGAACTTGAAGATGTCATTAGAGTATTTAATGAAACTCCATTTTTAAAAGAATTAGGTGCTGTGATTATAGTCGAAAAAGGAATAAACGATTATTCTTTTAGTCAAATTGCTCAAATTGTAGAAGGTAACAACTGTAAACTATTAGGTGCTTTTTTATCAAATGCCGACACAGACAAAGTTCAAATTACAATTAAAATTTCAGAAGGAGGAATAAACGAAATCATTCAAACGTTTCGCCGTTATGAATATGAAATCATTTCTGAGCATCAGGAAGACGATTATTTAAAAACTTTAAAAGAACGCTCTGATTATTTAGACCGATACCTTAATATGTAATTTATGAAAGTAGCGATTTTTGGCCAATTTTATCAAAACACTACTTCGCCCATAATGGAGCGACTTTTACATTTCCTAGAAATAAACAAAGTAGACTTTACAATTGAAGCAAACTTTTTAAAAATGCTTCAAGACAACAAAGCAATAACTATTGATCTACCCACATTTTCATCACATAAAGATTTAGACAAGTCCTATGATATGCTTTTAAGTGTTGGTGGTGATGGTACATTTTTAAGAGCGGCAACATATGTAAGGAAATCAGGTATTCCAATTTTAGGTATTAATGCTGGTCGCCTTGGTTTTTTAGCTAATGTTCAACAGGAAAATATCGAAAAGATTTTAAAACTTGTTATTAAAAAAGAGTATAAAATTTCAAAAAGAACATTGCTAAGTTTAAGCTGTAGTCCAAAAATCGAGGCAATAAGTGATTTAAATTTTGCTATGAATGAAATCACTGTAAGTCGTAAAGACACAGCATCGATGATTACTATTGAAACTTATTTAAACAACGAATACCTTACATCATACTGGGCTGACGGACTGATAATTTCAACCCCAACTGGCTCAACAGGATATTCCATGAGTTGTGGAGGTCCAATTCTAACTCCAGACGCTACAAGCCTTGTGATAACTCCTATTGCCCCACATAATCTTAACGCAAGACCTTTAGTCATTCCTGACACTACAACTTTAAAATTAGTAGTTTCGGGAAGGGAAGAAAATTATTTAGTTTCACTCGATTCAAGAATTGCTTCAGTTAAAAATGAATCTATACTGACAATCAAGAAAACACCATTCAAAATAAACATGGTAGAGATTCCCGAAGAAACTTTTCTAAAAACATTAAGAAACAAACTTCTTTTTGGACAAGATAAACGTAATTAAAACTGCAACAAATACTACAAGACTTACTTTTTCGTTTTACTAGATAAAATACAGAACTTTTACAGTCAAATGAAAGTTTTACTTTGTTAAGTGCCCATAATTAGTATATTTGCAACCTGTTATAAAAATGAAGAACTTTTTTTACATAATTACCTTATTATTAGCATATAATATTACGCAGTCACAAATACACGAATTAGGCGTTTTTGGGGGTGCCAGTAATTTTATTGGTGATGTAGGAAAAACCAATTACATAGCACCTAACGAACCTGCTTTTGGTATTTTGTACAGATGGAATAAAAGTCCAAGATTTTCTTGGAGAGCATCTGTAATTCAAGCGAAAATTTCGGGAAATGATTTGGATTCTGAAGTTGATGGAAGAAAAGAAAGAGGCTTACAATTTAAGAATACAATTACTGAATTTTCTGCCGGTTTTGAATTTGATTTTTTTGATTTTGATTTACATCAGACAGGATTTATCGCAACACCTTACTTATCAACCGGATTGAGTTATTTTTTAGCAGATAACTTATATGTTATTAATAAAAAATATTACAACGA
>CBFHBH010000262.1:0-3843 GCA_965653735.1 uncultured Flavobacterium sp.
ATTTCTCTTGATGAAACTTCAACTTGTTTTTGTTTTCCAGTTAACAAGTCACGTCCTTGTACAGACATATCATCTGGTGGAGAATCTAAATCTTCGATAGCAGCACCAATTTCAATCTTTATTTTTTCAGCTGTTGTTTCACCCACGAATAAATTGTGTTGTGTACGCATGTAGTAAATGATGTCATTTGTAAATACGTCACCGGCAATTTTTACTGATTTATCGCATACGATTCCTCCTAAAGCAATTACAGCAATCTCGGTAGTACCACCACCTATATCTACAATCATGTTTCCTTTAGGTTGCATAATATCAATACCAATACCGATAGATGCAGCCATTGGCTCATGAATTAAATAAACTTCTTTACCATTTACACGCTCTGCAGATTCTTTTACTGCACGCATTTCCACTTCAGTAATTCCAGAAGGAATACAAATTACCATGCGTAACGCTGGAGTGAATAAACGTTTTTGTAAAGCAGGAATACTTCTGATTAACATTTTAATCATCTGCTCCGAAGCATCAAAATCAGCAATAACTCCATCTTTAAGAGGGCGAATTGTTTTGATGTTTTCGTGAGTTTTACCCTGCATCATGTTTGCTTCTTTACCAACGGCAATAATTTTACCGCTAATTCTATCACGAGCTACAATTGAAGGGCTATCTATGACAACTTTGTCGTTATGAATAATTAGTGTATTTGCTGTTCCAAGGTCGATTGCGATGTCCTCGGTCATGAAATCAAAAAATCCCATATATTATCTTAGGGTTAGAGTATTTAATTATAGTATAATCCAAACGCAAAAGTATAAAAATTATTTGGTTTAATTCAAAATAAAAATGCGTCAATAGACTTTTATTGACGCATTTTCTGATTTTTTATTTAAACTAACTTTTTTAGTGTTTAAAATGGCGAATTCCTGTAAATACCATTGAGACTTTATTGTCGTTACAATAGTTGATGCTTAATTCATCTTTTATAGACCCACCTGGCTGAATTACAGCTGTTATGCCTGCGTGATTTGCAATTTCTACACAATCAGGGAATGGAAAAAATGCATCACTGGCCATAACTGCACCTGTTAAATCAAATTCAAATGATTTTGCTTTTTCAATTGCTTGACGTAATGCATCAACTCTTGATGTTTGGCCTGTTCCAGAAGCACACAATTGTTTGTTTTTAGCCAAAACTATGGTATTCGATTTAGTGTGTTTGCAGATTTTTGATGCAAATAATAAATCTTCTATTTCTTCCTGAGATGGAGAAGTATTAGTAACGGTTTTTAAATGTGATTCATTATCAGTTACTAAATCTTTATCCTGAACTAAAATTCCGTTTAAACAAGTTCTTACAGAAGTTTTAGAAAGCTCAGTTTCTTTTAAAACTAAAATGATTCTGTTTTTCTTTTCTTCAAGTAAATCAATTGCTGTAGTATCAAAACTTGGAGCAATAACAACTTCACAGAATAATTTATTTATTTCTTCGGCAGTAGCCAAATCAATATTTCCATTTGCAATTAAAACACCTCCGAAAGCCGATGTAGGATCTCCAGCTAATGCTTCTAAATAGGCTTCTCGCATTGTTTTACGTGTTGCAATTCCGCAAGCATTATTGTGTTTTAAGATAGCAAATGTTGGAGCGTCATTTTTGAATTCACTCATTAAATTAACTGCAGCATCAACATCTAGTAAATTGTTGTATGATAATTCTTTACCATGAAGTTTAGTGAACATTTTGTCAAATTCGCCAAAGAAGAATCCTTTTTGATGTGGGTTTTCTCCATAGCGTAAAACTTGTCCATTTGTTTCACTTATTTTTAATACAGTTTCTTCTTGGTTTTTATTGAAATAACTGAAGATTGCCGAATCATAGTGTGAAGATACATTGAAAGCCTTTGCAGCAAAAAGTTTTCTTTGCTCTAAAGAAGTTTCTCCGTTTTGATTTGTGATTAATTCTAAAAATAAAGCATATTCGTTTACTGAAGGAACAATAACTGTGTCTTTAAAATTTTTAGCGGCAGCTCTGATTAATGAAATTCCTCCGATGTCAATTTTTTCAATAATATCAGCATCATTTGCTCCTGAAGCAACTGTTTTTTCAAAAGGATATAAATCGACAATTACAACATCAATTTGAGGGATTTCAAATTCTCTCATTTGTTCAATGTCCAGCTCATTGTCCTGACGATTTAAAATTCCACCAAAAATTTTAGGGTGTAATGTTTTAACTCTTCCTCCAAGAATCGATGGATATGATGTAACGTCTTCTACAGGAACTACAGGAATTCCTAAATTAAGAATAAACTCTTCAGTTCCTCCTGTTGAATAAATAGTTACATTTTGTTGATGAAGTTGACGAACAATGGGTTCAAGGCCAGTTTTATCGAACACTGAAATCAGTGCCGATTTAATTGTTTTTGTAGTATTCATTGTGTTGTTGTAATTTGTATTGCAAAAGTAGTTTTTTTTAATCTGAATTACAGAGAGATTCTTTTAAAATTTTGTAACAAAAAGCAGTATTTTTATACTAAGACTGTATAGAAAATATATTCACAATGATAATATACGTTAGATTATTGAAAGAAAGTTTTGGATTCGCACTTAATGCATTGCGAAATAATAAGCTTAGAACTTTATTGTCATTGTTGGGGGTTACTGTAGGAATTTTTTCTATCATAGCAGTACTTGCTGCTGTTGATTCTTTGGATAGAAAAATAAAAAAGGATTTAAGTACACTTGATAAAAACACAGTGTATCTACTAAAATTTTCTTTTGGCCCAACCGATGTTCCTGAATGGAAAAGAGAACAATTTCCTAATGTTACATATGAAGAGTACGAATACTTAAAGCGTTCAGTAAACGATGTTGATGCTATGGCATATATGCTTTTTACGAAAAGGGAAAATGTAAAGTATGAAGGAGTAACCGTAAGCTCTGTAAGTGTTATGCCTACCACTTATGAATTTGAAAATATTCAGAAATTAGGTTTTAAAGAAGGGCGTTTTTTCAATGAGTCCGAATCAAATTCTGGAGCTCCTTTAATTGTTTTAGGGCATGATGTAGCTAAAAATCTTTTTGATGACTTGGACCCAATAGGGAAGAAAGTACGCCTTTATGGTCAAAAGTTTACTGTTATTGGAGTGCTTAAAAAGGTTGGAGCTGGTATTTTTGGAGAAGAAGACGATACAACTGTTTATTTACCCGTTAATTTTGTGAGAAGATTGTATGGAGATAATAATGAAACCTTAACTCCTTCTATGTTTATTAAACCTGTGGAAGGTGTTGATATGGATGCTTTTAAAGGAGAGTTAAGTACTAAGCTTAGAAATTTTAGAGGTTTAAAGGTTGGTGAAATTGACAACTTTTTTATTAATGTACTTTCTGGTTTTACAGATATTCTTGACGGACTTATAAGTCAAATGAATGTAATTGGTTGGATTATTGCTGGTTTCTCTCTATTGGTTGGTGGTTTTGGTATTGCTAATATAATGTTTGTTTCCGTAAAGGAGCGTACTAATTTAATAGGAATTCAAAAATCACTAGGGGCAAAAAATAGATTTATATTACTTCAGTTTTTGTTTGAAGCAATTGTTTTATGTGTGATAGGAGGAATTATTGGGCTTATTTTGGTTTGGATAATTGCTTTAGTACTTACAAATGCACTCGATTTTGAATTTGTCTTAAGTTTTTGGAATATAGTTTTAGGAACGGTTTTAGCAGCTTTCATAGGCTTGTTAGCAGGAATCATTCCGGCTATATCAGCTTCTAAATTAGATCCAGTGGAAGCTATTCGTAGTGGGATGTAGCAGTCAATAAATAGTTTTACTTAATATTTGTGTT
>CBFHBH010000263.1:0-3788 GCA_965653735.1 uncultured Flavobacterium sp.
TTAAGTTATAGTTATGACCCAAACAATAAAAACCAATTGATGAAAGTCTTGGATAAGAGCAACAACCCTAATGGTTTTAGAGATGATTCAAATGGTGAAGATGACCCTGATGATGATTATGAGTATGATGCAAACGGAAACCTTACCAAAGATGACAATAAAGATATTACTAAAATTACTTACAATCATTTAAACTTACCTACAAAAATTGAATTTGGCACGGGGAACAAAATCAATTATATTTACAATGCTTTAGGTCAAAAAGTCAAAAAAAATATTATTGATTTAATTGGAAACAGCGGAGCTTCTGTTGATTATTTAACAGGATTTCAATACAAAAATGGTGCATTACAATTTTTCCCTCATGCTGAGGGTTATGTAAATAATACTATAATAATGGGAGAAAGTAATTACAATTATGTATTTAACTATACAGACCATTTAGGTAACATCCGTTTAAGTTATGGTATTGACCCTGACACAAATGTTCTTAAAACTATTGAAGAAAATCATTATTATCCATTTGGTCTAAAATCTGGTGGTATTGCGTTAAAAGGTGGTGGCGGTGGAACAATAGAAATAACTAAACCTATTTATAAGTATAAGTACCAAGGACAAGAGCGTCAAGATGAGCTAGGGCTGAACTGGGACAGCTTTAAACATAGAAATTACGATTATGCAATTGGAAGATTTATGAGTATTGACCCATTAGCTCAAGATTATGTTCATAATTCTCCATATGCTTTTGCTGAAAATAGAGTTATGGATGGAAGAGAGCTTGAAGGTCTAGAATGGCGTTCAAGTACTTCAAGTGATGGAAAGACTGTAAATTTAACTTATAATGTGAGATTAGTAAACAACTCGACTTATGGTACTGGAAAAGTAATTACTAATGCCCAGATGAAAACAATGGCAAATGAAAGAGTAAATCAGTTGAAAGCTAGTGTGAATGGTCAAGATTCTCAAGGACGTACCGTAAATTTAACTGTAAATTTTGACCCTAAAGCTACCATTTCAATGGTGTATACTAATGGAAATGACCTTAATGGTGTTAAAACTATTACAGCGAATACATCGGAAAGTAAAAAAACTTTTGCCGAAGGTGCTCCTGGGCTTACAAATGAAATTGGGAATACACAGGTAAATAGAACTCAAGTTAATGTTGGTACTAGTGAAAATATGGCATTCGACAGTAATGGAACTCCTATTTTTGATAGCCCAGAGCAACGTGCTTCAGCTGCATTAACTGGAGCTCATGAAGATTTACATACAGTTGGTGGTAGACATGAAAGTGACCCAAATAATCCAAATTTAAAAGCACAATTGTCTGACCCTAATAACATAATGAATAGAGAGCCTAACGGTGGAAATTTACTGCCAGCTCAAAGAAGTTCAATGATAAAACTGATAGAACAACAGCAACCTAAAAAATAAACTATGAAAAAAATTGTATGCATATATTTAATAATTCTTTGTTCAGGTTGTTCAAACATTAAAAGCGTTTATACAGATAGTAAACTTGACAATAGTGATAGGAGTACTAATGTATTAATTGAGAAATTTAAAGCTAAAGAACCAAATAAATCTATAGTTATTTTTACTACTTGGTATGAAAATGACACAGTAAAATTAACAAATGGGAAAAATGTTTTATTGAATGAAGCAATTGAAACTACTCCACAATTAGGATTTAGTGAGGCAAAAACTGTACTTAATGACGAAAGTGTAGAAATTAATATTTTAACACCAAAACGTACAACAATAGTTTTAGACTCGAAAAAAATCAAAAGTTATAAATTTATTTATGTGAGTAGAGATACTTTTAAAAGACAAAAATATACGATTGAATATTCTAATATTTTGAAAAAGTTCATGTAAATCCGTTTCCAGCAATGGCATTCGGCATTTAAACGCACCTAAAGGGATGGGCATCACGCTCATCTCTTTTTTTTTACCACCACCCCACCATAAGCAAAAACCTATTCCAATCTGAAGTAGGTTTTATTTTTATTTCTTTTTAAATGTTATATAATATGCTATTAAATAATAAAATATGCTATTTATTATACTTTTTTAAAAAGGGTATGCAAATCTATACCGATTTTAAAAAACGATAATATTCCTAAAATGGAAGATGTATAACCTATGATTTCTATAATATTCACAAGTTGAATTTAATAAAGTTTTCTGACATTTTGAAAC
Source organism: uncultured Flavobacterium sp. (assembly GCA_965653735.1). GTDB lineage: Bacteria > Bacteroidota > Bacteroidia > Flavobacteriales > Flavobacteriaceae > Flavobacterium. The sequence goes on from CBFHBH010000263.1 coordinate 2,203, forward strand.
AAGAATCAAACGCTTAATAATTCTTCAAGAGGTAATATTCCTGAAGCACAATAAAAAAACCTAACACACGGATGACTAATATCTGAAGTTAGGTTTTTGCTTTTGAAAACAAATTATAAAAACGTACTTTTGAAATTAAACATTGAGGGTTATGAATGATGATTTTTTAAGAAAATTTATGGCTTCTACGGGCGCATTTAATAAAGCAAAAAGTATTAGTGATTTGGCTGGAGCACTTGCACCACTGTCATCTGTTGAATTAGCTGTACAAAAAAGTTTATCAAACTTATCATATCAAAACCCTGTGATTGATGCTATTAGTAAATCAACATTAGCTTTCAATGCTCAATATTTTGAGCCAGTAAAATTTAATCCCGTAATGGCTGCTTTCGGAAGTGTAACCCAAATGATGCACCAATTTAATCATCAAATACCAGTTAATAATATTATAAGTACTTCTGTAATAGATTTAATGAAAGATTTTTCAACTAAACAAAATCATACGTTAAGTCCATTTCTAGGTGTCTCAAAGTTTGTTTCTTCAATGTTGACTGATACTAAATTTAATACTTTCAATTGGCGTGAATCTTATCCAGATTTATTTACTGAAGAATTTCAACTTGAATCTTTAAACGAATATTCAAAGTTTAATAAAAATTTAGATAAGCTGATAGATTTATCAATAATTAATGAGGATTCTACTTTAGGAGATAGTATTGTTGTATCTGTAAATTTAGATAATCATAATGATATTAAAACTTTAGACCCCATAACCGAAGAAATTTTTGCAATTGCAAATCAAACTATCGAAGAAGTATCTCAAAAAAAACATGATTATGAAGTAATTTTATATGATTTTCTAAAAAAGATTGAAAAAATCATTCACAACCCGTATACTGTTAATCTTGTTACTGGAATCATATTAATCGTAATTAATCATTATTATGAAGAATTTAAAAAAATTAATGAAACTAAAACTAAAATAGAACAGATTGCACCAACAATTGAAATTATCATAACCGAGAAACCTATTACAGTAAAGCAGAGAGCTGATAATAAATCTAAAACAATTGATTTGTTACCAATAGGTGTTGAAATTGAAGTAAATAAGCGCTTTAAAAAATGGATTAAGATTATTTATACGAAAAATTATATTCCTCAAATTGGTTATTGTCGAAATGATGAATTAAAAGGGTAGTGTTTCAAATTAGGGCATTTGTAAAAATCTAATTTTAAAGCATTGAATTTCAATTAATACATAGAATTGATAATATATAAAAGAGACAACTATAATGTTGTCTCTTTTGCTTTTACGTTCTTAAAAATCCTTAAAATACTTTTAAGCTATCTTTGTGTTTCAAATTAGGTCATGGAAATAATATGTAAATTTTGTGCTGGAAAGTGTGTTAAAAATGGCTTTCAAAGCAATGGTTGTCAACGTTATAAATGTTCTATTTGCAAAAAGAAGCAACAAATTCAGTATATATACAATGCTTACAAACATGATATAAACGATAGTATCATACTACTCACAAAAGAAGGACTCGGTATAAGAAGTACTGCAAGAGTGTTAAGGATATCTACCA
>CBFHBH010000264.1:0-3745 GCA_965653735.1 uncultured Flavobacterium sp.
CCTATGCTATCATAAAATCGGATCAGGGCTGTTGGATTTTTAACAGGTAAGAATTTAAGCTTAGAAGAAAATATGTTTGATAATATTATGTTTTCTGATTTTCCTTTAAAACTGCAAAATTGAGGTACTATACCTACTACACCTACTTTAGGTATTTCTTTAAATACTCGAACTGTTTCATTTTGCCAATTGGGTAAAAACAAAACATCTGCATCAGTGATAGTTATCAGTTCAATATTATGGCCAGTTATCCCTTTTAGTATTGCATTTACTTTACCAATGTTTGATGTATGTATTATTTCATGTATCTTTTTTTCTTGAAGCAATCTATTCAGATACTCAACTACTAATTCACAACTACCATTGTTAACCAGTGTAATAAAAGTTTTATTATGAATAGTTTGCAACAATGAATTGATACACAACTGCAATATCTCAAAACTATCTTTAAAGTAATTTTCTTGATTAGGTATATAAACAGGAATAACTACTTGATGAAGATATTCTACTTTGTTTATAGGTTTATCTTTATGTGGATTGAGTCCTATCCGCATTAGTTGATATAATTTTTAAAAACATTCAAAGTATCTGTTCCTTTAACAAAAATATAATCTGAACTGCCTTTATATTCTAAAACTTCATCAAACTGTTTGTTCTCTCCCACTTTATAAAAAGAAGAAAAACCAACTTCTTTCAGTAAATTAATTATTGTAGAACATGTTTCAGAATTGTTATTTTCTTCCAGCAATTCAATTATTAAAATACTTTCGTTGATACTTTTTAAAATATTTTTAGCGCCAAGTAAGACTTCTTTTTCAAAACCTTCTACGTCAATTTTTATCATTGCTTTTTTGGATTCAAAATATGTTTCAAAAACATTCAGTTGAATTATTGGAATATTTATTTTTTGAGAATTATCTCCAAAATCCATTTTTAAAGAATGTCTCCCTTTATTCCATCCAGTATTTATATTTAATTTTTTTTCTTCTTGCTTATCACCAACACCTAAACAGAAAGGTTTAATATTTACAAAACCGTTCAACGCTATATTGGCCATGAAATTGTTAAAGTTATTTGGTTCAGGTTCAAAAGAAAAAATTTGGATCTCATTATTCGCTTCCGATGCAGTTAACGTATGAATCCCAACATTTGCTCCAACATCAATAAAATTATAATTCACACTGGCAAAATGTTTTATAAGATTTAGAATTTCCTTTTCGTTATATTCATCAAATAAAATACTATTTTCTATAGATGAATGTATACCCGCATATAACTTTATATTTTGGTATTTTAATGCAATTCTCTCACTACCAATTAAGTTCTTGATTAATTTCCTTAATTTAAGGAATCTAAATTTCTCATTGTAATTTTTAATCAAAAAATAAATTAATTGTTTTTTTAATGGATTCATTCTATAATTTTTATTGAGCTAAATTTTAATTATTATTTGCTAATAAGATATTTTCTAAGTCTTTTTTAAACTTTACATCAGAAAAGTAATCTCCAAAAGGATAAAAAGGCTCATTAGATTTTAAACGATTGTCAATTAAATCCTTCAATTTCTTCTTTAACTCATTAACATCATTCATATTAGCAATACACCTGTCATCTATTATAATATCTCGCAATTCGCTTTTTTGTGGAGAAACACATAATACTGGCTTATGGTAGGCTGCTAAAAATGGTGCTTTTCCTACCAATATATTACAATATCTAGGTCCGTTTTCTAAAATAACAACAATATCACTTTCATAGATTTGCTCATTTGAAGAATTAGAGAAATTCAAAGTATCTAAAATTTGAATATTGGAAATTTTCTCAAATCTTTCTCTCAAATATTTAATTTTTTCTCCTTTCACTCTCAACACAAATTCTGTTTGTTCAATATAGTTATGATTTTCAATCAATAATTGCTCATACGCCAGAAGCAAATTTTCAATATTTCTCCCAAACATTAACGCTCCGTGATAAGAAATATTTACTTTCTTATTTTTTTTAATCATTTGGCTTTGGTCAGACAAATCAAAAACTGTAGCATCATATTGATGTGGTAAAGTGTGAAATTTCTTTTTGGAAGTATACAAATGTTCCAAATCATGCGACATATACTTTGCGGAACTTGTACAAGTTTTTGCTTGAGCAACAACTTCTATTATTCTTTTTAAACGAAATAATTCAAGATTGCTAACTGAACTTTTATATCCAACATACCATGTTAAAGGATAAGGATCATGGAAATTGACAATTGCATTCCTTAAAATTGGTAGATCATGAGTCGCTAAAATCATTTCATGATCAATTCCTGCACTTCTTATAAAAATATGATTATATTCCTCATAATCTATTTCTTTTATGAATTTAGCATATTGTTCATAAACATAACGTTCTTTTAAAGAAACATTAAACAAACGCCAATAAAATTTATTCAAGAAAACAATATGGGCAGGCACTTTTATATTGACAATATGTTTATTTACAGAATTAACTGGTAACAATTCTAAATCATCATCAGTATCGTTATGAATTATATATTCTACATCAATAATTGCCAACGGATAAGCCTTTCTTAGTTTTGCTAAAAAAGATCTTGAAACTATGCCTTCGCTGGTTCCTGATGTTCTTAAATCTTGAGCAATAATTAAAAACTTCATTGCATGCTTTTTTTAATCTTCAAACCTAACACTAAAAACCTCCTCCATTGAAAAAATTTCAGATATATACCCAATAATACAAGCCAATATTTCAGATTTTTTTTATTATCAAAAATTGTTTTTTCAAAACGGTCCAAAAGTAACTGTAATAATTTATCTGGAAATTGTTTTCCATATTGATTCAACAAATATTTGTAAAAATTAAATGTTGCATTATTCTTCAATAACAAATCATCTATTTTACTAGTAATATTTATTCCACTCCATCTGAAATTTGCCATACTATCGTTAATTGAATAAATAGGTTTGTTTTCAGCAAATTCAACTACAGCAAGTAAATCGCTAAACCAGGCTAAAGGAAAATCTTTAAACTTAATTTCTTCAATTTTCTCCTTTTTAAAGATATATTCACTGAGCGAACTCCTCACTCCAACTGTAAATTTTCTAATTAAAAAATCTTCTGCATTTTCTAAAACTGGATGTTGCTGTACTTTTGAGGTAACCTCATCATTTTCATTGATAACCTTTGATGCAAACCTTACAACATTAACTTTTTTCTCTTCAATAGTAATTAGATTTTCATAGAATGATTTAACTAGATTAGTATCTAAAGTATCATCATCTCCTAAAATCATTACCCATTGTTCATCTCCAACCATAGTTAAACAACGTCCCCATTGTTTGACTAATGATTTTGATCCCAGATTAGTTTCAAACTGATGATAATGAAAAGAGAATTTTTCTTGAAATCTATTTAGAATCAAATTAGGAGTCTCTGGACTAGCATCGTTACCTATATAGACCTTAAATCGCTTATCTGTCTGATCAGCAAGCGACTGCAACGTCTTTTCAAAAAACGTTAATTTATAATAAGGAATAACAATAGCTAACAATTCACAGTATTTTAGGGGCTTAAGATACAAATAATCGTTGCTTTTAAATTACAATTTAATCTTTTTAAGCATTTTTCGTATTGTTTGTTCTAACTGATAAATTTTTGAATTTCTTAAGTTAGAATTCTGTTCTTTTAAGTTTTCTATATATTTAAAATTATCTTCAAGTCTTAGCATTAAAAAATCTATATATTCATC
>CBFHBH010000265.1:0-3744 GCA_965653735.1 uncultured Flavobacterium sp.
ATTCTTTTGGATCTTCAGGTTGAGGCTCAAGCACATTCATACACGTTGTAAATTTCTTTTGCCAAACAAAATCAGTCCAGCCATAAGAACCGTTAGGAATATCATATGTTAAATTTTGTCCTGTAATCGTTGTGCTTCTATAAACCATGGAAACGGTATAAGTGGTATTAGTATTACAGTCATAAAAACCAGAAGGATTTGTAATCGTATTATTTGGCAGATTAATATTATTACTTAAAGCTGTTAACTTGGTGTCAGCCTGTGCGCAAGTTGCAGCTGTATTAGTTACATTCAAATATAGTTTGCTTGCATTTGTATAGCTCCCAGTTACGTTAAACCCAATGTAACCACTATACTGAGCAGGAGTTACATGCGGTTTTAGTTTACAATAAGGAGTAATTGTTAAATTAAGCGTTGGATCTGCTTCTTTTACAACAGTAATATTGATGTATCTTGTTGCTAATAATTGAGATGGAAGATCAGGTGCTCCATTAGCACAATATACTCTCATAACATAGTTGGTTGTTCCTACTGGCATACTTGTTCCTGGAATACTAACTGCATTGCTGTTACTTGAACTAGACACGTAAGTCCCATTTGTTTTATTTAGCGTGATATACTTATAATATCCTGGACCACAACTAAAAGTAGTATTATATGCAATACTGAAAGTTCCTGTCATATCCGTTTGATAAAACGGAATTGTAAAAGTATAATTCGTTGTAGAACCAGAAGTAGTTGGCCCAGTCACTGCTACAGCATTAGTATTACTACCATAATTAAATGTTTGAGCTTGTGACTTGAATGAAACCATAGAAAGCAAACCAATAACCAGTAGTAGTTTGCTAGTTTGTAGGATAATTTTTTTCATATTTTTTGATTTAAATTTCCTACAAAAATAATTGAGTGATTTTTTGCAATTAGCCTAAAAACAAAGGTTTGTGACGAACCCCATAGAAAATAGTGACGAAAATATAATATTTTTCCTACTCTAAAATATGATTTTATCTAATTCTTCCAAATAAGTTTCTCCAACGGGAATTTCAATACCATTAATAAAGACTGATTTTTTTGTTTTTTGCTCAATTTTATCAATTCTAATAATATAAGAGCGATGTATTCTTAAGAATTCTAATGGGTCGGTTATCAAATCTTTAAAATCACTAATTTTCATTCTGATAGTATAACTTTTATAAAGTGTTACAATGTCTGTATAATTACCCGAAGACTTAGCATATAATATATCGTTCGTTTTGATTCTGATTTCTTTACCAGATTCCCTGAATGCAAAATAATTATCTTTAGTTTTTACCCTCTTAATCAATAAACGGAGCAACTCTCTTACTATATCTTTGTTATAAGTAAGCACTCTAATCTTAAAAAAGAGATAAAGGAGTCCTGCTAAACACAAAATCAACAAGGAAATAAACCACCATGTTTCCCAAAATGGCTTATTGATTAAAAACGGTAAAATAATTTTTTCATAAGATAAGATTCTTCCTGATTCTACAACCTGAGAGATGAAAGTATACTTTCCTGGTGGAACGAACTCGTAAGAGACTTTTCGCTCTTTTGTATAATGCCAGTTTTCATCTAAACCTTCTAATTTGTAACGATAAAATAAATTCTTGTTATCAGAAAAAGATACTGCTTCAAGAAAAAAGTCCAACTGGTTTTTATAATATGGTAATTCTATAGTTTGGTTCAAAGACATCTGATCGATACTATTGACTACTATTTTCTTTAATCTTAGAAAATACTTTTTCTTCGCAAACAGTCTTTCAAATTGATTTTTTGAAAAAACAGTAAGGCCTTTAGTAGTTCCTACATAAATAGAATCTTTTATTATTTCAATATCTTTTACTTGATTTCCAATCAGTCCATTTGAAGAAGTTATATACTCAATTTCATAGTAGTCAGAATTCTTAAAACGTATTCTGTTTAATCCGTGATTTGTACAAGCCCAAAGCGTTGAATCATTTTCTAGATAAACCTCAGTAACCAAATCATCTGAAAGTCCTTTACTTTTATTTATTTCAACAATTTTTTGAGTTTTCGGATTATACATCAAAACCCCTTTCCCAAGAGATGCCATATAAAACAACCCTTTCGATTTTATATAATCCAAATCATCAATACGACAATTGAGCTGTTTGTTATTTTTCTGATAAACTTTATTTTTTTCAAAAACCCTTAATCCGTTAATAGTTGCCAGATAGTATTTATCATTGACAAAAGAAATATCATGTATTCTAAAATTTAAAGTATCTGATTTTGTTATGTTTTTATCATAAACTGTATATACTCCAAATTGGGACAGCATGAGAACATCAGGATTATCATCCGATATTTTTACAACACCTCTAATTTTATTATTTAAAAACCCTGAAGCTGTAAATAACTTATTATCTGAAAAACAGAAAACATCCTTTTTAAAAGGAAAGTATTGCACATGTGCAGGAACATTGAGCACCCCTTTATGTATTTTTCTAAAAGAATTTCCCGAATTTTTCTTGTAGATATCACCATTAAAAGTTCCTACATAAATACTTCCAAAGGAATCCCTGGAAAGAGAATTAACTCCTGAATTTTCAAAAGTATAAGATTTGAATTGATTTTCTTTTAGATAAAATACTCCCGCATCAATTGTTGTTATCCATTTACCACCATAAGAATCTTTAAAAATTTTCGAAACAGAGTGATATGGTAAAAACGATCCAGTCTCATTACCATTAAAGTCAAAAATTTTCGCTCCCTTTCCTCTAAAACTAACCCAAAAATGATTTGCATCATAGTTACCCGCTTCAATTGGTTCGTAATTTGGAAATCCAATCTTTTTTAAAGGGATTCCTTTTTTATGAAAAAAAACAAAAGCAGCGGTTACATATAATTTTATTTGTCCTGAAATCCCAACTATATTTCTTTGTGCCAGCTTATAAAAAGGTTGTAAAAAACTTGAAGGCTTACTAGAGCAATAATTTACCTCTTGAATTTTATTAACATTTATTGTTTGAATATATCGTGGATTCTGTTGAAGTATTACTTTTCCATCTTTATCAATTTTTCTAGGATTAATAACAGTAATTTTTCCTTTTAAATCAATTTTTAAAACTTCTTCATTATTCGTAAGATATACTTCTCCTTTCGAATTTGTTGCAATATTTTTTACAAAGAAGGTTGAGTATTTATTTTTTTGAAGATATGCTAGTACAGAAGCGTTAAATTTAAAAGGATGAAATTTATTGGACCCATTTTTAAAATAAAAAATCTTGTTATTAAAGGTTGAACACCAAACTGTTTCATCTTCTTGAAGAAAAAAATCAAAAACAGTAATATCTGTTAGACCATCTTTGGGTTCAAATTTTTTAAACTCATAACCGTTATATTGAGCAATTCCTCTATCAGTGGCAAACCACATACAACCGTTTTTATCTTGAAATACATCATATACTTCATTACTTGGCAAACCATCTTCCTGAGTAAAATTTTTAAAATTCAACTCCTGTGCAGTACCCAAAAAACCAAAGAGAGCTATAAAAAGAAACTTAAGAAAATAGTTCAAAACGTGTTATTGTAAGAATTACCTGTGTAAAACTACAAAAAATTAAAATTTGAAAAGAAATTTAAGAAATGGCTTCTGCAATTAAAAAACCTCCAGTCCAGGCGTTTTGAAAATTAAAACCTCCTGTTATTGCGTCAATATTTAGAATTTCGCCAGCAAAAAATAAATTTGGGTGTAATTTA
>CBFHBH010000266.1:0-3742 GCA_965653735.1 uncultured Flavobacterium sp.
GTTTTCTCTCATAATGCGTTTTTTAGCTTCAGCTGTATCATCAGCACCACCAACGATTGCACCTGCGTGTCCCATTGTTCTTCCTTTTGGAGCAGTTTCACCAGCGATGAAACCAACAACTGGTTTACGGTTACCATCAGCTTTAATCCATTTAGCAGCATCAGCTTCTAATTGACCACCAATTTCACCAATCATAATGATACATTCAGTTTCTGGGTCGTTCATTAATAATTCAACTGCTTCTTTAGTAGTAGTTCCAATGATTGGGTCACCACCAATTCCGATAGCTGTTGTAATACCAAAACCTTGACGAACTACTTGGTCAGCAGCTTCATATGTTAAAGTACCTGATTTAGAAACGATACCAACTTTACCTTTTTTGAAAACGAAACCTGGCATGATACCAACTTTAGCTTCTTCTGGAGTAATTACACCAGGACAGTTAGGACCTACTAAACGACAGTCTTTTGCTTTGATGTAATCGTATGCTTTAATCATATCAGCTACAGGAATACCTTCAGTAATACAAATGATTACTTTGATACCAGCATCAGCAGCTTCCATAATTGCATCTGCAGCAAATGCAGGCGGAACAAAAATGATTGAAGTATCTGCACCAGCTTGATCTACAGCATCTTTTACTGTGTTAAAAACTGGACGATCTAAATGAGAAGTACCTCCTTTTCCTGGAGTTACACCACCTACAACATTTGTTCCGTACTCAATCATTTGAGATGCGTGGAAAGTCCCTTCACTTCCTGTGAAACCTTGTACGATGATTTTTGAATTTTTATTTACTAAAACACTCATAATATGTGTATTGTTTGTTATTTATTTTTGTGTAGCAAAAGTAATGAAAAGAGTTTAAATTTTTGGTAAACTTTTTTAATATAATTGGCTCATTTGGTAGCCACAAAAAAGTTTTTCATCTTTAATTTCCCAAATTACTATAAATGAAGCTAATAAGATTTCTTCAGAGGAATTTTCTATAGTTTTACCAAAGTGTTTATAACGAACTGTTACTTTATTTTCATCCTTTAAAATGTGTGAAATCTCTGAACGCATCGATTTGTATGTACGTTCTAATTCTTTTGCCAATAATAAAATATCTTTCCTTTTTAATGTAAGAAGACCTTTACTACTGTACCATTCTAATGTAATTTCGGGATGAATGAATTGCTCTAGCAACTCAGCATTGTATAAAGCGTCAGATTCGTAAAGTTCTCTGATAAATTTCCTAACCTTCATTTTGATTTAATTTATTAAGTATTTCGGGAATTTTTTTCAGATTTGCTAATTGCTTTAATTTTTCTCGAGATTCCTCCACTGGAGTTCCAAAATAAGTCTTTCCTCCTTCTATAGATTTTGTCACACCTGTTTGTCCCATCACTACAGCTTTAGAACCAATTTTGATTCCGCTTGTGGTACCAACTTGACCCCAAAGTGTAACTTCATCTTCTATTACAACACAACCTGCAATTCCAGTTTGAGATGCAATTAAACATTTTTTTCCAATAACCGTATCGTGACCAACATGCACTTGGTTATCAATTTTTGTTCCTTCACCAATTGTTGTATCACCAGTTACTCCTTTATCAATCGTACACAAGGCACCAATTCCAACATTATCTTCAATTACCACACGACCACCAGAGATTAGTTGATCAAATCCATCAGGACGTTTTTTATAATAGAAAGCATCTGCTCCTAAAATAGTTCCTGAATGAATGATAACATTATCACCAATGATTGTATTGTCATAAACAGAAACGTTTGAATGAATCAAACAATTCTTTCCTATAACAACATTGTTTCCGATGAATGAGTTTGGTTGAATTACTGTACCCTCTCCTATTTTTGCAGAATCAGAAATAGATTTAGACGAAGGTTGAAAAGGTTTAAAATATTTGGTAAGGTTATTGAAGTCTCTAAATGGATCATCAGAAATTAGTAAAGCTTTACCATCAGGGCAATCTACTTCTTTATTAATTAAAACAATAGTTGCAGCTGATTGTAAAGCCTTGTCATAATATTTTGGATGGTCAACAAACACAATATCACCTGGTTCTACCACATGAATCTCGTTCATTCCCAGAACCGGAAAATTTTCACTTCCTACAAATTTACAGTCTAAAATAGTTGCAATTTGCTGTAAGGTATGTGCTTGAGGAAACTTCATAAATTATACTCTTTCCATGTATTTACCTGTAGCAGTGTCGATTTTGATTTTATCACCTTCATTAATAAACAAAGGAACGTTTACACTTGCCCCAGTTTCAACTGTTGCTGGTTTTGTAGCATTTGTAGCCGTATTACCTTTTACTCCTGGCTCAGCATAAGTAACTTCAAGAATGATAGACGCAGGCATATCTACAGCTAAAGGCAAATCTGTTTCAGTGTTAATTTGAACCATTACATTTGTTCCTTCTTTCAACAATTCCGGAGCATCAAGTACATCTTTGTTTAGTGTAATTTGTTCGAAAGATTCAGAATTCATAAAGTGAAAATCATTTCCTTCTGCATATAAAAACTGAAAAGTATGAGTTTCAACACGAACAACATCTATTTTGTGACCTGCCGAAAAAGTATTATCTAAAACTTTTCCTGATGTTAAGCTTTTTAATTTAGTTCTTACGAAAGCAGGACCTTTCCCAGGTTTAACGTGTAAGAATTCTACAATTTTGTAGATATCATGGTTAAACTTAATACATAATCCGTTTCTAATGTCTGCCGTACTTGCCATTTTTATTTTAGAATTTAGAAATTAGAGTTTAGAAAATTCTTAAAATCTAATTTGTTGTAATTAATTATTTTAATTTATTATTATACTCCTGTATATCCTTTCATGATACCTCTTGATGAATTTCTGATAAAATCTAAAATTTCATCACGCTCTGGTGTTGCTTGCATTTCTGCTTCAATAATTGCCAATGCTTGAGAAGTATTATAGTTCTTTTGATATAGAATTCTGTAAATATCCTGAACTTCTTTAATTTTTTCTGTTGAGAAACCTCTTCTACGTAATCCAACCGAATTAATTCCTACATATGAAAGTGGCTCTTTTGCAGCTTTTGTGAATGGAGGAACATCTTTACGTACCAATGATCCACCAGATACCATTGCATGATCTCCAATAGAAATAAATTGATGTACTGCAGCCAAACCACCAATGATTGCAAAGTCTCCAACTGTTACGTGTCCAGCCAAAGCAACGCCATTAACTACAATGGCATTATTACCAATATGACAGTCGTGAGCAATATGCGCAGTTGCCATGATAAGACAATTGTTTCCTATTACTGTTTGACCAGAGGCAACAGTACCTCTATTGATAGTAACACACTCACGAATAGTGGTATTATCACCAATTACCGCAAGTGATTCTTCACCACCAAATTTTAAATCCTGAGGTACAGCAGATATTACAGCTCCTGGAAAAATATTACAGTTTTTACCAATTCTGGCTCCTTCCATAATAGTTACGTTAGAACCTATCCATGTACCGTCTCCAATAACAACATTATTATGAATAGTTGTGAAAGGCTCAATCACCACATTCTTGGCAATTTTTGCGCCTGGGTGAACATATGCTAAAGGTTGATTCATCTGTTTTTCTTATTGTTTTTTTACTATTTGAGCCATTAATTCTGCTTCGGCAACTAATTTACCATTTGCATAAGCGCTAGCTTGCATGTGGCAAATACCTCTACGAATTGGCGAAAGTAAATCTAATTTAAAAATT
>CBFHBH010000267.1:0-3728 GCA_965653735.1 uncultured Flavobacterium sp.
AAATTCCCAGATTGGACATTTCATTTTGTTGGTCAAGATAATAATGACGAGTACTCTCGGCAATTAAAAAGTAGAATTAATGAGTATTCTTTACAAGAAAATGTTTTTATGTATGGAAGTGTTTCTGCTGTTCAGTCAGTAGTTAAACAATCTCAAATAGGAGTTTTGTCTTCTACTTCAGAAGGACTTCCTTTAGCACTTTTGGAATATGGTATGGCTAGTTTGCCTGTTGTTGTGACAGCAGTTGGAGAAGTGCCATTGATTGTTGATGGGAAAAATGGATTTTGTGTTGCTAGTGAAGACAAAATAAGTTTTTTCCAAAGTTTGGAGGAGTTGATAAAAAATGAAGAATTAAGAAATAGATTAGGTCAAAATTTAAAAGAAAAAGTGAGTGAAGAATTTGGAGTAAAAAAGATAATAACCAATTTTATTAGTTTTGTAAACCATGGGACAGCAAGTTCAAATACAAAATAGTTATTTAAAATATTACCTTGTCCATATAATTATAGGGGTGATAATATTTTCTGCTCCTTTTTTATCAAAATTATATAGTCCCATAATTCTTTTATTTGGAATTTTTGCAATTCACAAAAAGCAGAATAAAAATCATGAAGCTCTCCTGATTTCTGCTTATGTTGTTGGAGTAGAGGTGCTTTTACGAATGACAGATGGTATGTATTTTAATGAATATGGTAAATATTCAATAATAATATTCATGATAATGGGTATATACTATAAAGGGATTTCAAAAAGTGCTTTTTGGTATTTGATTTTTATTGGTTTGTTGATACCATCTATTATAAAAGCTCCTTCAGTTCTTAATTATCAAACTGATATAAGAAAAGCCATTGCATTTAATATATCAGGACCTATATGTTTGGCCTTTTCTGCATTGTATTGTTTTAAATCTAAAATTACTTTTGATGAAATTAAAAAAGTAATTTTATATATAGGGTATCCATTGTTAGCTATTTTAACTTATGTAATTCTATATAATCCAAGTATAAAAGATGTGGTAACCAGCACACAGTCAAATTTTGAAACTTCTGGTGGATTTGGACCAAACCAAATGTCTACAATTTTAGGTCTAGGAATGTTTGTTTTTTTTGTACAATTCTTCTTAAACTCAAAAGGCAAAATTGAGCATATTGTAAACGGAATACTAACAATAGTATTTGCGTATAGATGTTTAGTGACTTTTTCAAGAGGAGGTATGATTTGTGGATTAGTAATAATAGCGGTTTTAGTGGTGATAGTATTATGGAAAACAAATATTAAAGGTAAAATAAAAGTTAGTTTTGTAGGTTTGACATTCTTTGCTGTTGGAGCTTTAGTATGGGGATATAGCTCATTTCAAACTAGCGGATTAATTGAAAAAAGATATGCAAATCAAGACGTAAAAGGAAGAGTGAAATCTTCTCAATTTAGTGGGAGAGAAGAAATTGCTGAAACTGAATTGAAAATGTTTTTAGAAAATCCCATTTTTGGTGTTGGTGTTGGGAAAAATAAAGAATACAGAGAAGAAATCACTGGGATTGTAGCGGCTTCACATAATGAAATTACACGTATGTTGGCAGAACATGGTATTTTTGGGGTCATAGGTCTTTTGATTTTGTTTTTGACACCATTATTAAATTATTTAAATAACAGACAGCATATTTTTTTGCTATCTTTTTTTATTTTTTGGTTTCTTACTATAAATCACGCAGCTATGCGAATAGCCGCTCCTGCTTTTATATATGCACTTACACTTTTAAAAGTAACAATCATTGAAAAACCTCTTATACATAGGGAATAAACTAACAAAAAAAGGTCTCAACGTAACAACAATTGATGTTTTAAGTAAACAGTTGCAAGAAGAAGGTTATTTTGTTGTTTCGACTTCATCTAAAAAAAATCAAATTCTGAGATTGTTAGACATGATTTTCAGTATTGTAAAGTATAATAATGTTGATTATGTTTTGATCGATACTTACAGTACTTTTGCATTTTGGTATGCGTTTTTTACAAGTCAGTTTTGTAGATTGTTTAATTTGTAATATATTCCAATTTTACATGGAGGAAATCTTCCTTTTAGATTGGATAAGAATAGCAAGTTTTCGAAAATGATTTTTCATAATGCTTACATAAATATTGCTCCCTCAAATTATTTATTAAACGAATTTAGAAAAAGAGGTTTTACCAATATAATTTATATACCAAACAGTATAGAAGTTGATAAATATGTCTTTAAGTTAAGAAATCAAATACACCCTAAATTGATTTGGGTTCGAGCATTTGCTTCAATTTACAATCCTAAAATGGCTGTTGATGTTTTAAGGAAATTAAAAGAGAAATTTCCTGAGGCTTCACTCTGTATGGTTGGGCCAGATAAAGATGGTTCTTTGCAAACAACAAAAGACTATGCTAAATCTTTACATCTTGATGTTGAATTTACAGGAAAATTATCTAAAGAAGAATGGTGTAAATTAGCTAGTAATTATGATATATTTATTAATACTACTAACTTTGATAACACTCCTGTAAGTGTTATAGAAGCTATGTCTTTAGGTTTGCCAATTGTTTCAACAAATGTTGGAGGAATACCTTTTTTAATTGATGACAATCAGACTGGACTTTTAGTTGATCAAGGTAATGTTGATAGCATGGTAAATGCTATTGAATTGTTGTTGGTTGATAATGAATTAACTGAGAAGCTTTCAGAAAATGGGAGATTGAAAGCAGAAAGTTTTAATTGGGATGTCACAAAAAAAGAATGGTTAAATGTCTTAAAATAATTGATACTTTAAAATATTTTGTAGTTATTTGAGTTAGTTAATTAGACCTTAAGAAAAGGCAATTTTTAAAAATGAACCAACATAAGCAAATACATTTTGAGGTATCCGAAAGAAAAGTGCTTCTTCGACTTTTTGATGTTATTGTTGTTCTACTTTTTTTACATTTTTTAGGTGATTTTTTAGATTTTAAGTATTTTACCATTTCACCTAAAAATTTTTACTGGACACTTGTGTTGTCGTTTTATCTTTTGTTTTTTGGAACAGTATTCGAAATGTACAATTTACAAGTGGCTAGTAATCAGTTTCAGGTAACTAAGAGTATCGTTTTAACAACTTCTCTTACTGTCTTAGTATATTTGTTAACGCCAATATTAACACCAGTTCTGCCAGAAAACAGATTACAAATAGTAATGTTTTATTTAGCAATACTTTTTTCATTAATGCTTTGGCGATTAGTTTATGTGAAATTCCTTGCCTCTACACGATTTATAAAAAGTGCGGTTTTAGTTTGTGATAAGGCTGAGTTAGCCGACTTAGTTAAAGGTATTCAAAATGTAGACCCTCATTATAGAGTAGTTGGATTTATTAATTTAGAAGTAAATTCTACAAAAGGTGTAATTTACCAAAATATAAAATCTATCGAATTGGATGAAATAGATTCATTTCTGGAAACTAATTTTATTTCTGAAATTGTAATCGCTTCTCAAAAAACGGATAGTATTACTGTTGATTTGTATAATAAGCTTATTAGTCTTCTAGAAAAAGGTTTCATGATTCGTGAATATACACAAGTGTATGAAAGCATTACACATAGAATTCCTGTTCAATATGTAGAAAAAGATTTTTATAAATATTTCCCTTTCTCAAGAAGTAATCAAAATAAGTTGTACATCAGTGTTGTAAGATTTTTAGAGATCATTATTGCGTTATCAGGTTTAGGGGTTGGATTGT
>CBFHBH010000268.1:0-3708 GCA_965653735.1 uncultured Flavobacterium sp.
TTGGCTTTAACAAATTGTTCACCTTCACCAATTTTAAAACCGGCCAAAACTTGTGCACGATTAGCAATGACTTCGTTGACATTCATGTTGCTTTGTGTTCCGGAACCAGTTTGCCAAATTACCAATGGAAACTGATCGTCTAATTTTCCTTCAAGAATTTCATCACAAACTACACCAATAGCATCTCTTTTTTCAATTGGCAATACTCCTAAGTCATGATTCGCGTAAGCTGCTGCCTTTTTTAGATAAGCGAAACCTACTATGATTTCTTTTGGCATCGATGCCGCATTTCCAATTTTGAAGTTATTTCGTGATCTTTCCGTTTGAGCTCCCCAATATTTATCGACAGGAACTCTTACTTCCCCCATCGTGTCTTTTTCGATTCTGTATTCCATTTTTTAGTTTTTTAATATAATTCAGCCAAAAACTGAACTATAAAATTACATTTATTATAAGAAACACGAAACTTTGGCCGTTATTAACTTTAAATAAAGAAATTCT
This sequence comes from uncultured Flavobacterium sp., assembly GCA_965653735.1. Lineage (GTDB taxonomy): Bacteria > Bacteroidota > Bacteroidia > Flavobacteriales > Flavobacteriaceae > Flavobacterium. Next base: position 502 of record CBFHBH010000268.1, read on the forward strand.
TTGTTATTTTTACCGCAAATAAATTATTTGTATGAGTTCATCTTTTGAAAAATTTCAAAAACGTAGACTAATCACGTCTTATTTTTCGGTTGTATTGAGTGTTTTTCTAGTATTGTTTTTACTGGGAATTCTTGGATTATTTATAATTAATTCCAAAAAACTTTCAAACGATTTTAAGGAAGGGATTGCTATGTCGATTTATTTTAAAGATGAAGCAAAAGACACTACTCTTACCAAATTTGGTGACAGTGTAAAAAGTGTTGTATTTGCTAAATCGGTGAAATACGTTTCAAAAGAAGAAGCTGCAAAAGAACATGAACAAACTTTGGGTGAAAACTTTACCAAATTTTTAGGTGCCAACCCATTACAAAACTCTTTCGATATTCACATCAAAGCTGATTATGTAGAATATGACAGCATTACTAAAATAGAAAGAAAACTTCGTGAAAACAAACTAATTGCTGATATCGTTTACGACAAACAGTTAGTTAAAATGGTTAACGAAAACGTGAAAAAAGTTAGTATGTGGATATTAATCGTTAGTGGTTTTCTAACATTAATTGCAGTATTACTTATCAATAGTTCAATGCGTTTATCAATATATGCAAATCGTTTTATCATTAAAACGATGCAAATGGTTGGTGCTACAAAAGCGTTCATTAGAAAACCTTTTATCTGGAGAAGTGTGAAGCTTGGAATGATTGGTGCTGGTATTGCAGTAATAGCATTACTTGGTGTACTTTTTTACTTAGATTCAAATTATCCTAATCTTGGTATTTTAGAGGACAAATTATCAATCCTTTTTGTATTACTTGGGGTATTTGGCATTGGTGTTTTAATTACTTGGTTAAGCACTTATTTTGCTACTCAACGTTTCTTAAACTTAAGAACAGACGATTTATATTAAATTAAAATAAATGTGACTTCGAGAACCTCAGTCACCGTTGCTTGAGGCTCTCGAAAGCAACATAATACATATAAAATGGAAGATAAAAAACAAGAATTCCTTTTTGACAAGGTAAACTACAAGTTCTTAATCATTGGATTAGCTGTAATTGCTCTAGGATTTATTTTAATGACTGGCGGTGGTAGTGATGATCCGAATGTTTTTAATCCAGAAATTTTCAATTTCAGAAGAATTCGTTTAGCACCTACAACAGTTTTAGCTGGTTTTGGTATCGTTATTTATTCTATCTTCAAAAAGTAAATAACAGTTTCTACTTAGATGGATTTACTCAAAGCAATACTTATCGCAATTGTTGAGGGTTTGACCGAATACTTACCGGTTTCGTCAACAGCTCACATGATATTTACCAGTTCATTTTTCGGGATTCAGGAAGACGATTTTGTGAAGTTATTTCAGGTTTCAATTCAGTTTGGAGCCATATTAGCCGTTGTGGTTTTGTATTGGAGAAAGTTTTTCGATTTTTCAAAATTCAACTTCTTTATCAAATTGGCTTGTGCAGTAGTTCCTGCTCTTGTTTTAGGAAAATTATTCGACGATAAGATTGAAGCAATATTGGGAGATCCTATCCCAATTGCAATTGTATTAATTGTTGGTGGATTTATTCTACTGATTATTGACCGTTTTTTCCAAAACCCTACTGTTTCTTCAGAAGAAGAAATTACAGTAAAAAAAGCAGTAACCATAGGCTTTTGGCAATGTTTGGCCATGATGCCTGGAACTAGCCGAAGTGCAGCCTCAATTATTGGGGGAATGCAACAAGGTTTAACACGTCATGCTGCAGCCGAATTTTCATTCTTTTTGGCAGTTCCTACTATGTTGGCTGTAACATGTTATTCGGTGTTTTTAAAAACATACGAACACAGCCAAATGAAAGGTTACGAGTTAATTATGCAGTCAAATGATACAATTACAATGTTTATTGTAGGCAATATTGTAGCCTTTATTGTGGCTATTTTAGCAATAAAGTTCTTTATTGGCATCATAAAACAATATGGTTTTAAACCATGGGGTTGGTACCGAATCATAGCTGGAACCTTATTGTTAATTTACTTTTCTTACTTAAAATAATTTGGTTTGTATTCTAAAGAAGATATATTAAATGGTCAAGTTTTATTAATTGACAAACCTTTGACTTGGAGTTCATTTCAAGCAGTAAACAAACTGAAATATGTTTTAAAAAACCGATTGGATTTACCTAAAAAATTCAAAATTGGTCATGCAGGGACTTTAGATCCTTTGGCTACTGGTTTATTAATTGTTTGTACTGGAAAATTCACCAAAAAAATCCCAGAATTCATGGGACAAACTAAAGAATATACTGGAACAATTTGTTTAGGAGCCACCACTCCATCCTACGATTTAGAAACAGAAATTGACGCCACTTTCCCAACTGAACATATAACTGAACCATTAATCCATGAAACTCTGAAAAGTTTCATAGGAGAAATTGATCAAAAACCTCCAGTTTTTTCAGCTATCAAAAAAGATGGCAAACGATTGTACGAACACGCAAGAGCTGGTGAAGAAATCGAAATAGAAGCCCGAAAAACAACTATTTACGAATTTGAAATCACTCGTTTCGAATTACCTGAAATTGATTTTAGAGTAAGTTGTAGCAAAGGAACTTATATTCGTTCTTTAGCTTATGATTTAGGCTTAGCTTTACAATCGGGTGGACATTTAACTGCTTTACGACGTACAAAAAGTGGTAAGTTTTCAGTAGATAACGCATTCACTCCAGAAGCTTTTGATAAACTAATCCCTAAAAAAGAAAATTAGTTAAATTTTTTGATGGTGTAATTCTTCAAAATGAAGCATCAAGTCAGTCAATTCTTCCATGGTGCTTAAGCCTTTGTCATGTAAGTACCACATTTGTAACTCAGTTTTTGCGGTTTCATCTACAACACCATATTGAGCTTTGTAGCTTTTTATCAAATTAGCTGCTCCTTCAGGTCTTGGTCCCCAAGAACCTTTTACCATCATCGATTGTTTTTCGATTATAATAACTTTAGGAATCGACTTACTACCATTAGTTAAAAACATATTCATTAAAGCTTCGTTTTCATCTCTAAAAACCAATTTTAATTCAATTTTAGAAGAAATTGAAGCCATTTTATTCAAAATAGGAGCAATTTGAGCCACATCGCCACACCATCCTTCAGCTAAAACTAACCAGATATATTCTTCTTTAAGTGAATTCAGTTTTTTTGCAACATCATCATTAACTTGAATAGTTTTAT
>CBFHBH010000269.1:0-3701 GCA_965653735.1 uncultured Flavobacterium sp.
TCAATTGCCGATAATGTAAAAGCCTTGATTCCGAACCCGTACAGTGGTAAGTTTTTAACCTGATAACTTAAAATTAATTGAAGAATTTCTTGGTGTGAGGCATAGCTTTGAAACAAAGCACAAATCTTTTCTTGAGCTTCGTCAAAGAAGGGTTCATTGTGCCATAAGGTGTCGTCAGCGTCAAAAGCAATAATTTTTGGTTTCATAACTATTTATATAAAAAAACTCCTTCAAAGAGAAGGAGCTATATGATATTTTTCAATCAAGTCAAACATGGGACAGCGCTTGCAACGTTTAGACTCTTTCTTTTTGTATTTTTCGCAACATTTTGACTTACACTTTTCTGCTTTTTTGTGTAATTTTTTAAGCTCTTTTTCGTGCTTGTCTTTGTCTTTATTTTTTTCTTTTTTGCTCAAAGCAAAAAGGTTTTATGCTTGTTTATCTGCTGCATTCTTCGCAGTAATTTGTAAAATATCTCTATCAAACAAATACAATCCGCCTTTGTCATCACCAATCATATTGATTTTATCCAATATGTTTTTCGCTTGTGCTTCTTCTTCAATTTGTTCAGCTACATACCATTGTAAAAAGTTATGAGTAGCATAATCTTTAGATTCAAAAGTTATGTGGACTAATTCGTTTATCGATTGCGAAACAAATAGTTCGTGTTTGTATAACTCTTCAAACATTTCCTGAAAAGCAGTAAATGTTGTTTTTGGCATTTTTAGTTCGGTTATCTGGGCATGACCACCACGCTCATTAACGTATTTAATTAACTTAAGCATATGCATGCGTTCTTCATCTGACTGTAAATACATAAAACGGGCAATGCCTTCAAAACCATGAATCTCGGCCCAACATGCCATTGAAAGATAAACTTGTGATGATTCGGCTTCGATTCTAATTTGCTTATTTAAAGCGTCTTCAATACTTTTTTGTAACATAGTTTAGTTCGTTTTCTATAAAGTTACAAAATTTACTTTTGAATTAATTGAAATCAAAAAGGATATTTAAAACTTATAGAAAGCTATTTCCTTTTTATTGTCATCATAGCTTGTTAAAAATAAATTATCGGTAAGTGAAAACACCGAATAAAATTTAGTTTTTTTCTCAGTTTCGATAAAAGACCTTAAATTTTCTAATTTGGTATTTTCTGCTTTATCAGTTACGTGATTAAAGTTTTTATCTAAAATTAATTTAGTATGAACTACGTTTCTATTGGCATAACCGTTGATAGTTAAATTATCTGGACTACCTGCAATAAGTGCCCCAACAATGCCTCCAATGGCACCTCCAATGGCACCTCCAATTAAAATTCCACTGTTTTGTTTTGGATATGAAACTCCTCCAAAATAGATGTAGTATTTATCATCAATTAACTTCACATTTATAGAAGTTTTTTTACCATAAACACGATGAATAAATTGGTTTGTTTTTTTTAAGGTATCTCTTTTTATAAAACTTCCTTCTTCTTCGATTAAAGCGGAATTATATGCGGTTCCAAAATTATCTGTTTTATAAGTAATGTTTTTAACATCATTACCATTTTGATCTTTAATATTCAAATACAAATCATCATAAGTACTTTTTATCTGAAATAGATAATTGTTAGTTAAGTAAGAATTAGAATCTATGTATGCAGTTGGGTTGCTTAAATTGACATGTTGCTTTTTAAATATTTTCTGAACTTTAGAGAAATCATTTAAATTAACAAATAATGTTTGAGTAAAACTATTATTGTTGTCAAAAGCCAGAACAATATGATTATTTTCAATAAAAACTTTTTTCTTTTGTCCAGAATGTACCAATGATGAGTAGTTGTTTTTTGGTTCTAAATTAAAGCCATTTGTAAAAAACAAACCATTTTCCTCTGAACAGATGTCGTAAAAATCTATTACTGATTTATTAGAATCAACAAATTTCATTTGGGATACATCTATCGCATTTTTTTTTAGTTGATTTTCTTCTAAACTATATATGTTTAAAAAGTTAGTTTCTTTGTTAACATATATAAGATAAAGTTTTTCTTTTTGGCTTATTGCTGCAATTTCTTTGTCTTTTTTTTCAGGCGTAAAACCAATTTCATATTTCTTAAAAGAGTTTTGATTAAAATCTAACTCTTTTACAGTTATGATGTCGTCTTTATGCCAATAAGTATAGTACTTGCCGTTTTTAAAGCTGTTTCCTATATATTCTTTTTTTTCCTCTAAATTTTCATCAGAAATTTTACTTATCAGATTCATATTTTCATCTAAAAATAAATAATCAGTCGAAGTTTTAAATTGATTAACAAATACAACTTTTTTATTTTCATTATCTGCTATGAATAATGATGCTTTTACTTTTGAATTGTCGTAATTTAAGTTGTTGATTTTTTCCTGTGAAAAAGTAACTCCAGAAATTAGTAGTGTTAAGAAAATTTGATAAAATTTCATATTGAAAAAATTAAGCAATCGTCGCTCCGTTTTCCACACCTTCTTTTTCAGGACTTATGAAAACCAATTTACCTTCCGCATTATTTGTCAGTAATAACATTCCCTGGCTTTCTACACCACGTAATGCTCTTGGAGCAAGATTTACTAAAACAGTCACTCTTTTCCCAATTACTTCTTCAGGTGTGAAATGCTCTGCAATTCCCGAAACAATAGTACGAACATCAAGACCAGTATCTACTTTTAAGATTAATAACTTATCTGCTTTTGGCATTTTTTCAGCTTCGATAATAGTTCCTACACGTAAATCGATTTTTGAGAAATCGTCGAAAGTTGCAGTTTCTTTTTGTGGCATAATTTTATTGTTTGTGGCTACTACATTTGCTTTTTTAGTAGCTTCTAATTTGTCAATTTGTTTTTGGATTTCAGCGTCTTCAATTTGAGCGAAAAGGATTTCTGCTTCGCCAATTTTATGACCAGCACGTAGTAAATCTGAAGTCTCAGCAACTTTATTCCAGTTTAATTCGTCTAATTTTAAGATGTTGGCCAATTTATTAGCAGTAAATGGTAAGAAAGGTTCAGCCAAGACACGTAAAGCGGCAGCAATTTGTAAAGCTACATACATTTGTGTTTTAACGCGTTCCGGATCTGTTTTTACCATTTTCCAAGGCTCTTCATCGGCTAAATATTTGTTGCCCAAACGAGCTACGTTCATCATTTCTCCCAAGGCTTCTCTGAATCTGTATCTTTCTACAGAAGAAGCAATCACAGCAGGATATGCTTTTAATTCTGTCAAAGTTGCTTCATCAACTTCGTTGAAAGTATTTGGAGCAGGAACAATTCCGTCGTAATATTTATTGGTCAAAACCACTACTCGGTTGATAAAGTTTCCGAAGATAGCAGCCAACTCATTATTGTTTCTCGCCTGGAAATCTTTCCAAGTGAAGTCGTTGTCTTTCGTTTCAGGTGCATTAGCTGTTAAAGCATAGCGTAAAGCGTCCTGTTTTTCTGGGAAATCAATTAAGTATTCATGTAACCAAACCGCCCAGTTTTTAGAAGTCGATAATTTATTTCCTTCTAAATTTAGGAATTCGTTTGCCGGCACATTATCTGGTAGAATATAGCTTCCTTCGGCTTTTAGCATAGCAGGGAAAATTACGCAGTGGAATACGATATTGTCTTTCCCTATAAAGTGAACTAATTTAGTATCGTCCGATTTCCAATACGGTTCCCAGTCTTTTCCTTCGCGAGCTCCCCATTCTTTAGTAG
>CBFHBH010000270.1:0-3694 GCA_965653735.1 uncultured Flavobacterium sp.
AGAAATAGAGGGGAAAAATCGAATCCATTCTTTTTATTTAATTTATCAGATTCAGCAATCCAATATGAGAATCTTTCTGGATGTAAATTATCATTTTGCTTGACATCGAAAATTAATACGATATAATTTTTTTCAACAAGATTTTGCGTAAATCCAGTTGTATTAATCATTATTAAAAAAATGAATAAAAAATATTTTTTCACCGAATTTGTTTTTACGTTTAGTTTTTCCGATATAGCTGCTAACTACCAAATATACGAAAGTTCCACTTACAAACGAAAACAAATGGATATAATCGTTTGTAATTACTTTTTGATATAAAAAATCCCAAGCGTTTTGCTCGGGACTTTTCTATTTTTAATCTTCTATTGTGGCTTCAATTCTGTTTTTGTTTAGTTTACTGTTTTTAAAACCATAACAGAAGTAAATAACTAATCCAATAACCAGCCAAACCCCAAACCATTTCCAGTTAGAAACTGCCATACCAGTTAATAAATAGCAACAAGAAACTAATCCTAATAAAGGAATTAATGATAAATGTTTAACAAAAGCTAAAACAGTCATTACAATCGTTAAAATGAAAAAAGCAATCATTGGCAAATTCCTAGCTAGTTTATCTTCAGAAAAATCAAAAGTATCAGTAAAGAAATTTGGAACATAAATTGATAGTATTGCAATAGTAAGGGCTACAATTGCAGGGAAAATAAATTTCGAATTAATATACGGAATTCTAAATTTTCCTTTAGTTGCTCTTTCGGCTAATTCAGCTTCGTTTTGTGGAGAAAGCATTAATACGCCACCACATACCAATACGAACGCAAATAAAGTACCTATACTAGTAAAATCTAGCACGAAGTTTTCATCGGTAAAGAAAATGGGAAGTCCAACAACAAGTCCTGTAATAATTGTTGCAAAACCAGGAGTTTTGTGTTTAGGGTGAATTTCAGCAAATTTTTTAGGCATTAATCCATCACGGCTCATGGTCATCCAGATACGAGGTTGCCCCATCTGGAAAACTAGCATTACGCTTGTCATAGCTACAACAGCAGCAATAGAAACGATAAATAACATCCATTTAACACCTTTTAAAGCAAAAATTTCTGCTAATGGATCACTAACTCCTAATAAATTATAAGACACCATTCCTGTTAAAACTAGTGCTAAAATGATATATACCACAGTACAAATTACTAAAGAGTAAATCATTCCTCGTGGTAAATCACGTTGCGGATTTTTACTTTCTTCTGCCAATGTTGAAACGGCATCAAACCCGATGTAAGCAAAGAATACTGCAGATACTCCAGCCATAACTCCACCAAAGCCATTTGGCATAAAAGGAGTCCAGTTTTTAATATCAATATAAAATGCCCCAACAATGATAACTAATAAAATGATAACCAATTTTACATAAACCATAGCATTACTTAGGTTCTTGGATTCTTTAGTTCCTTTGTAAATTAGAAAAGTGATTAATATGTTGATTACAACTGCAGGCATGTCAAATATAACTTTTAGGTCTCCAATCTTAGGTGCGTTCGTCCAAGCCAATAATCCTTCACCTGCTTTATTTTCTAAAAAGGCAGCATGAGCCGATTTGTAATTTATAGTAAGCCATTCTGGTAAATGAATGTGGAATGTTTCCAAAAGATTAGTAAAATAACCACTCCATGAAAAAGCGATATAAATATTACCAATAGAATATTCCATTAGCAATGCCCAACCTATAATCCACGCAAATAATTCTCCAAATGAAACATATGCATACGTATAAGCACTACCTGAAACAGGTACTCTTGAAGCAAATTCGGCATAACACATTGCTGTAAAACCACAAGCAATAGCACACATTACATATAATAAAATTACTCCAGGTCCTCCTGAAAAACATGCATTTCCAATCGCAGAGAAAGTTCCTCCACCAATAATCGCTGCAATCCCAAAGAAGGTTAAGTCTTTTACATTCAGCACTTTGTTTAATCCTGAATGTTCGCCATCACCCCCTTGTTTTAAAATGGTATCTAATGATTTTTTTCTAAATAAATTTAAAAATGACATATAATTTTTTTGTTTGGTTTGTTTGTTAAAAGCCAACAAATATATGAAACCAATTGAAAATTAAGGGATATGTTGATAAATAAAGAGAAAAGGTGGTCAATAGACCACCTTTATCTGGAGAATTAATATTTACACGATTATATATCGAAACGATCTAAATTCATTACTTTATTCCAAGCTGAAATAAAGTCTCTGGTGAATTTTTCTTTAGAATCACTTAAAGCATAAATTTCAGCAATAGCTCGCAATTCTGAATTGGAACCAAAAATCAAATCAGCACGTGTAGCTGTCCATTTTGGTACACCAGAAATTCTATCTGAACCAACAAATATTTCGCCCGAATCATTTGTGGCTTTCCATACTGTTCCTAAATCTAATAAATTCACAAAGAAATCATTGGTCAATTGACCTTCAGTTTTAGTAAAAACACCGTGTTTTGAACCATCATAATTAGCACCTAATACTCTTAAACCACCTAGTAAAACAGTCATTTCAGGAGCTGTTAATGATAATAATTGTGCTTTGTCTATTAGCATCTCTTCAGTAATTTGATTTGATGAAGCACTTTTATAATTTCTAAATCCATCTGCTTTTGGTTCTAACACTGCAAAAGAGTGTACATCGGTTTGTTCTAAAGTTGCATCACCTCTTCCGGGAGCAAAAGGTACTTTTGCATTTGATGCTTTTTCGATTGCTGCTGATCCTCCTAGAACAATTAAATCGGCTAATGAAACTGTTTTGCCAGAGGCGTTGAAATCTTTTTGGATACTTTCTAAAGTTGACAGCACAGATTTTAATTGTGATGGATTGTTTACTTCCCAATTGATTTGTGGTTCAAAACGTATGCGTGCACCATTGGCTCCACCACGTTTGTCACTATTTCTAAATGTAGAGGCAGATGCCCAAGCCGTAGAAACTAATTGAGAAATAGTTAACCCTGAATTTAAAATTTTAGCTTTTAATGATTCAATATCTTCATTACTCAAATTTTTATTCCCAGCTGGAACAGGGTCTTGCCAAATTAATACTTCACTTGGTACTTCAGGACCAAGATAACGAGTAACAGGTCCCATATCACGGTGTGTTAATTTGTACCATGCTCTAGCAAAGGCATCTGCAAATTTGTCGAAATTTTCATAGTAATCTCTTGAAATGCGCTCGTAGATTGGATCCATTTTTAAACCCATATCTGCTGTTGTCATCATTGGAGCGTGACGTTTAGTTGGATCATGAGCATCTTCTACAAGAGTTGCAGCCGCTGGGTCAATTGGTACCCATTGATGGGCTCCTGCAGGACTTTTGCTTAATTTCCAATCATATTTAAAAAGTGTTTCAAAATATCCATTGTCCCATGTGGTTGGATTTGGTTTCCATGCACCTTCAATTCCGCTGGTAATGGCGTCGCCACCTTTTCCTGTACCAAATGTACTTTTCCAACCCATTCCCATATCTTCAATACTAGATCCTTCAGGATTTACACCAACTAGTGCTGCATCGCCAGCTCCATGAGCTTTACCAAAAGTGTGACCACCAGCTACTAAAGCTACAGTTTCCTCATCGTTCATAGCCATTCTAGCAAATGTTTCTCTAATGTCTCGAGCAGAAGCTATTGGATCAGGATTTCCATTAGGTCCTTCAG
>CBFHBH010000271.1:0-3690 GCA_965653735.1 uncultured Flavobacterium sp.
ATTCCTCATTATGTACATATGAGGAATGGAGCAAAATTTGGCCCAGCTACATTATTAGATGGTATGCAAAAAGACGGACTTGTTGACGCTTACGACCAACAAGCTATGGGCGTTTTTGCCGATTTATGTGCTACTGAATATAAAATCACTCGTGAAGAGCAAGATGCATTTGCAATTCAATCATATGAGCGTTCAGCTAAAGCTTGGGAAACCGGAAAATTTGACAACGAAATTGTCCCTGTAAGTATTCCTCAAAGAAAAGGAGATCCAATTGTTTTTGCTAAAGACGAAGAATATACTAATGTTCGTTTAGATAAAATCCCAACATTAAATGCCGTTTTTACTAAAGAAGGTACTGTAACTGCTGCAAATGCTTCTACAATTAATGATGGTGCTGCTGCATTAGTTTTAATGAGTGAAGAAAAAGCAAATGAACTTAAATTAAAGCCATTAGCATATATCAAAAGTTATGCAGACGCAGAGCAAGAGCCAAAATGGTTTACCACTGCTCCTGCAAAAGCATTACCAATAGCTTTGAAAAAAGCTGGAATTAATACTTCTAATGTTGATTTCTTCGAATTTAACGAAGCTTTCTCTGTAGTAGGATTAGCAAATTCTAAAATTCTTGGTTTAGATAACAATAAAGTAAATGTTAACGGTGGTGCTGTTTCATTAGGACATCCTCTAGGTTGTTCAGGGGCAAGAATAATTGTTACGTTAATTAATGTTTTAGAACAAAACAATGCAAAAATTGGAGCAGCCGCAATCTGTAATGGTGGTGGAGGTGCTTCAGCAATAGTTATCGAAAGAGCTTAAAAAATTATAAGTTGTGAATTATGAGTTATAAGCAAAAAACTTATAACTCGTAATTTATGACTCTAAACTCATAATTAAAATAAATGTTTGGTATTTGTAATTTAGCCAATATTCCTTTACGATTTGAACCTAGTGACAGAAGCGAACTTGTTTCTCAAGTACTTTTTGGAGAGCATTTTCAAATCTTGGAACAAAACCAAAAGTGGTCAAAAATAAAATTAGCTTATGATGACTATGAAGGCTGGATTGACAACAAGCAATTCAAATCAATCACAGAAGAACAGTATGAATTACTTTCAAAAGACAGTATTATACTTAATGCAGATTTAATTGAATATATTACTTCACCTGATAATTTATTAATGCCTATACCACTCGGTGCATCATTATCATTTTTAAACTATGAGAATGTAAATTCTGAAAGTCTTTCATTTGAAGGAATTAAAACAAGTGGCATAAAACCTAAATCTAATCTTCTTGACACAGCTTTTATGTATTTGAATGCCCCATATTTATGGGGAGGAAAAACTCCATTTGGAATTGATTGTTCAGGTTTTACACAAATGGTTTACAAACTAAATGGCTATAAATTATTGCGTGATGCATCACAACAAGCAACACAGGGTCTAGCCTTAAGTTTCATAGAAGAAAGTGAACCAGGAGATTTAGCTTTTTTTGACAATGACGAAGGAAATATAATACATGTTGGTATCATTATGGAGAATAACTATATTATTCATGCAAGTGGTAAAGTTAGAATTGATCGCCTAGATCATTTAGGAATATATAATGCCGAAACAAACAGACATACTCATAAACTTAGAGTTATCAAAAAGGTTATATAAATAAAAAAGCTCCAAATTTTGGAGCTTTTTTATTTATCACATATTTAATTTTTCGCTTTTAAAGCTTTATACTTTTCAGTCATATCTAAAGCATTATACATATTTAAAAGTGTTGACTTAATATCTTTATCACTTCCAAACAATTCATATGCCTTTTCTAAGTGAGGTATTGCTGATTTATATATTCCTTCACGTTTAGCTTTAAGAACTTCGTACTTTTTATTATCAGCAGGAGATGTTCCCAATTTATTCATAGCTTCAACAATTTCTTTCTCACCATCTAACTTTAAAACTGCTAAATTCATATAGGCATTCTTGTATTTCGGATCTATTTCAATTGCTTTTAGATAATAACCCTCAGCATCAAGTTTTGCTTGTTTATCTTTTGATTGGGCCGAAATAACACCTAAATTATAGTATAAATCTGCATTGTTTGGATCTTTAGCCAAAACTTCAGAAATTAAATTTTTATAAGTATTATAATCGTTTGTTTGCAAATATAAATCTGCTTCAGACATAATTAGTGAAGTATCATCTGGATTTGCTTTACGAGCTTCAACAATAGCTTTTTTTGCAGAAGCTACATCATTTTTTTGAATGTAAATCAATGAAATGTTTTTGTAGATTTCACCTCTTTTAGATGGCTCTTTTTCATCTCTTGGAGAAGTGTGAGTGCCTAATTTTACAGCCTGATCTCTGGTTACCTTATCTCCAAATGTTTCATCTTTTTCACTAACTTTACTTTTGGCCAAATAATTTATTCCTTTCCCAGAATAATTTACATTTTTTAGCTTTGTATAATAATCTAGAGCCAAATCAAAGTCTTTTGCATTAACAGCATAATTTGCAGCATAATACAACATTGTTGTATCTTTTTTGTCTAACATGTAACGTTGATAAAGCTTTTGAGCACCTTCTTTAAAACGACTTGCTTCGATATCTGCTACTGCACTATTTCTTAAATCGTCTTTTAAAGCATTAAAAGTAGTTTGCGCCTGTGAAGTGTATTTACTTTTTCCAGTTTTCTTTTCAATTGAAAATAGCTCATTGTAAGCCTCAGCAGCAACTGACAAATTTTTATTAGCATCAATATTTTTCTTTGATAATTCGTAGTATGTATTTCCTTTAAGGAAATAATATTGTGCCTTTTGATTATCATCTGCATTTGCAATTAAAGATTCTGCTTGACTCAAAGCGGTTTTAGCTTCATTTGGATTACCAGCTTTTAAAGCCTTTTCAGCGGCTTTTAATTCATCTTTTTGAGCAAATGAGACTGCTGAGCTTAATAAAATAGTCGCAATTGCTAAATTTTTAATTTTCATTCTTTTAAATTTAAATTATTCTTGTGTATCTACTTCTGTTGAAGTCTCATTTGTGATATCATCGTTCAAATCATCTGCATTTTCATCAGATTCTTCATCTTCACGCATTACTTTACAAACCGCAGCAATCGAATCGTTACCTTTAATATTAATTAAACGAACTCCTTGTGTTGCACGTCCCATAACACGCAAATCTGAAACTCTCATTCTGATTGTTAATCCAGATTTGTTAATAATCATTAAATCATCTTCATCAGTCACATTGTTAATAGCAATAAGTGAGCCAGTTTTTTCAGTGATATTTAAAGTTTTAACCCCTTTACCACCTCTGTTTGTGATACGATATACATCTTCACCATCATCATCAACTAGCTTGGTACGTTTACCATAACCATTTTCTGTAACTACTAATATTTGAGAATCGTTTACATGATCTCTATCAATAGATACCATTCCGATTACTTCATCTTTTTCATCAGCCAGAGTAATTCCTCGTACTCCAGAAGCTGTTCTTCCCATTGGGCGAGTTTTCTCTTCTTCGAAACGAACTAACTTACCAGATTTAGAAGCAACTAATACTTGACTATTTCCTGTTGTTAATTTTGCTTCTAATAATTCATCTCCTTCTTTAATTTCACTTGTTTTGCGGACTCTTGAGTCCAAAATCTGGTCTATTGCAAAAATTGGGTCTCTCCCGTACATAAGGA
>CBFHBH010000272.1:0-3689 GCA_965653735.1 uncultured Flavobacterium sp.
CTTTACATTTAGCATACACTTCATCTACTAAATGGTATTTGTTATTCACTTTTAGAAGTTCCAACATTGCTTGAAAAGCTACTAGAGTTTCCAATTTAGCCATATCAATACCATAACAATCTGGATAACGAATTTGTGGTGCCGATGAAACAATTACAATTCGTTTTGGATTTAAACGATCCATCATTTTAATGATACTCTTTTTGAGAGTTGTACCACGAACAATACTATCATCTATAATCACCAAATTATCAGTTGGCTTTATAACTCCATAAGTCACATCATAAACATGTGCCACCATATCGTCGCGCGAACTGTCTTCTGTGATAAAAGTACGTAACTTCACATCTTTAATAGCAATCTTTTCTGAACGAATTTTAACATCTAAAATCTCTTTTAGCTTATCAGCGGAAAGATTATCTTTATTTTGAAGTATTGCATCAATTTTGTGCTGATTCAAATAATCGTTTGCAGCTTCAATCATTCCAAAAAATGATGTTTCAGCTGTGTTCGGTATATACGAAAAGACAGTATTTTCAGTATCATAATCAACAGCTCTTAATACTGATGGCATGATAAGTTTCCCTAAATCTTTTCTTTCTTGATAAATTTCAGCATCACTACCACGTGAAAAATAAATTCGTTCAAATGAACATGCTTTCTTAACAGAAGCTTCTCTGACCTTTTCATCGAGAACTCTTCCATCTTTTTTAATAATTAATGCGTGTCCTGGTGTTATTTCTTGGATAGATTCAAAAGGAACATTAAATACGGTTTGAATAACTGGTCTTTCCGAAGCCACCACTACCACTTCATCATCTTGATAATAATATGCTGGGCGAATTCCAGCCGGATCACGAGTTACAAATGCATCACCATGACCAATCATTCCAGCCATTGCATATCCACCGTCCCAATTTTTAGATGCTCTTTTTAATATTCGTGCAATATTTAATTTTTCAGCAATTACTGGTGAAGCTTCTTGTTTTGATAACCCATTTTCTTTACACTCTTGGTATAAATCGGTTACTTCATCATCAAGAAAGTGACCAATTTTTTCCATTACCGTAACAGTATCAGCCATTTGTTTTGGATGCTGTCCTAATTGCACTAAATCTTCAAACAATTCCTTTACATTGGTCATGTTAAAATTCCCAGCCACTATTAAGTTACGATGCATCCAGTTATTTTGACGTAAAAATGGATGAACATTTTCAATGCTATTCTTTCCAAAAGTCCCATAACGAACATGTCCTAAAAATACCTCACCTACATAAGGGATGTTTTCTTTTTGAAGTGCAACATTATCCACATATTCAGGATGTAATTCTAATTCTTGATTGATTCGAGAATTGATTTGTCCAAAAATGTCTTGAATTGGCTGCGCTTGATTTGAACGGATTCGACTGATATATCTTTCGCCAGGCTCAACATCTAATTTGATACTTGCTAAACCCGCACCATCTTGTCCGCGATTGTGTTGCTTTTCAAGAAGAAGGTACATTTTTTCAACTCCATAAAAAGCTGTACCATATTTTTCTTTGTAATATTCTAAAGGTTTTTTTAATCGCAAAAGTGCAATTCCGCACTCGTGTTTTATTGCGTCACTCATTGTATTGTTGTGTTGTTATAGTTGTTTGAATTCCAGTACATTTATCTAAAATTCGATAATTCTAAAAATAAAAAAAGCCCCGAAAATTCGAGGCGTAAATTTATGATAATTCTATGTCAAATTGTGTTAAAGCCTTAAATTGCTTCAAACGACTTTGCACTTCTTCTTTTGTTAAATTTACCATTCTTTCTGTTCCAAATTTCTCTACACAAAAAGATGCTAAATTAGAACCATGAACAATTGCTGATTTCATGTTCTCAAAAGAAATATTTTCGCTTTGTGTAATAAATCCAGAAAAACCGCCTGCAAATGTATCGCCTGCTCCTGTTGGATCAAAAACTTCTTCTAACGGTAATGCAGGAGCGAAGAATACTTCTTTATTATGGAATAATAATGCACCATGCTCTCCTTTTTTGATAACCACATATTTAGGACCCATTTCATGGATTTTCGCAGCGGCTTTCACTAATGAATATTCTCCAGACAACTGACGAGCTTCTTCATCGTTGATAGTAATTACATCAACACGCTTCATTACGTCTTTTAATTCTGCAAGTGCACAATCCATCCAGAAATTCATAGTGTCTAATACTACTAATTTTGGTTTTTCAGACAATTGATCCAAAACACTGCTTTGCACTAACGGGTGTAAGTTTCCTAACATTACCACATCGGCATTTTTAAAGTTTTCAGGAACTACAGGTTTAAAATCGGCCAATACGTTTAATTCAGTAACTAAAGTATCGCGAGAATTTAAATCGTTGTGGTATTTTCCGCTCCAAAAGAAAGTTTTCCCTCCTTTTACAACTTCAAGACCAGTAACATCAATATTTCTTGATTTTAATAAATCGATATATTCTTGTGGAAAATCTTCACCTACTACAGAAACTATAGCAGATTGTAAGTTAAAATGTGAAGCAGAAAGACCTATGAAAGTACCTGCACCACCTAAAATTTTATCAGTTTTACCAAACGGCGTTTCAATAGCATCAAAAGCTACTGTTCCTACAATTAATAATTTATTCATAAAAAGAGTTGAAAAAAATTAAGCCGCAAATGTACAACATTGTTTTGGTAAATACCAACTTAGATTTTACTCAATTAACACAATTAATCTATTGATTAAAAAACAATTATAAAATAGAACTATTTTCTTGCTCATAAAAAACATCAATAGAAAGCTTAGATTGCTGAGAAGCCATTACTGCCAATTCATCACAGCGTTCGTTTTGTGGATGATTATTGTGCCCCTTAATCCATTTAAAATCTACTTGGTGTTTACGGTAAATTTTTAAAAAACGTATCCATAAATCTGGATTTTTTTTGTTTTTAAAACCAATCTTCTCCCAACCAAAAACCCATTTTTTTTCTACAGCGTCAACTACATATTTAGAATCTGATACTACCAAAACTTTCATTCCAGGATTTTTAAGCTTCTCCAAACCAACAATTACTGCCAAAAGTTCCATTCGATTATTAGTAGTTAATCGGAAACCTTCATAAAACTCTTTTTTATAATTTGTTCCAACTAATTCCATAACAACACCATAACCGCCGTTACCAGGATTTCCCTTGGCCGCTCCATCTGTATATATATGAACCTGATGTGACAATTTTAGTTTTTCGTTATTAGTTTTTCTATTGTAACTGGGAAATATTTATGCTCGAGTTGATGAACTTTATTGGCAATTTCTTCTGGAGTAATACAATCCTCAATATTTACAGATTGTTGAAAAATAATCCCTCCTTCATCATAATGCTCATTTACATAATGAATAGTAATCCCAGTTTCTTTTTCTTTATTTTCAAGTATTGCTTTATGCACATTCATTCCATACATGCCTTTTCCTCCATATTTTGGAAGCAATGCTGGATGGATATTAATTATACCATCTGGATACTTACTTATTATATCTGAAGGAAATTTTAAAAGAAATCCAGCTAATACAATTAAATCTGGCTGTAAATCGTCTACCATTTTAAGAACAGTACCGTCTGAAAGTTCACTTTTATCAAAAGAAAATGTCGCAACATCATAGTTTTTTGCTTTTTCTAAAACTTTGGCATGCAGATTGTT
>CBFHBH010000273.1:0-3684 GCA_965653735.1 uncultured Flavobacterium sp.
AAGAAAAAGGACAAAACAAAGAATTTAAATCCCATTTCTCTTTAAAACGATAAATAATGAACTTTAAAAAAATAGCAATTTTATTAGGTTTGGTTGTTACAAACTTATCTTTTTCACAAGAAGGTATTGCAGTATATTCGGATTACCTTTCTGATAATTATTATTTGTTACACCCGTCAATGGCTGGTGCTGCTAATTGTTCAAAAGTTAGATTAACAGCACGTCAACAATGGTTTGGAAATTCAGATGCTCCTGCTTTGCAAACGTTAAGTTTTAATGGAGCAATTGATCAAGATGGGAAGTCAGGTATTGGTGTGATTTTGTTCAATGATAAGAATGGTTATCACGCTCAAAAAGGAGTTAAGGTTACTTATGCTCATCACATTATGTTTTCGAGAAGTACTACTGATTTGAATCAGTTATCATTTGGTTTAAGCGGAGGTTTAGTACAAAATCAATTGGATGAAACAACATTTTTAAGAGATCAGGATGATTTTGATCCTATCATTGCTGGAGTTATGCAACGTTCTTCATATTTAAATGTAGATTTTGGTGCTTCGTATAATGTTTTTGATTTTTATGCTCACGTTACAGTTAAAAATGCTTTATTTCAGAGTAGAGGTTTATATACTAAATACGAATCAGATAATTTAAGAAAATATTTAATGAGTTTTGGTTATAACTTTGGTAACTCAAGAAAACTTCTTTTTGAACCGTCAATATTATTCCAATTGACTGAAAGAACTAAAGAGAAAGCATTAGATGTTAATATGAAAGTGTATAAGCCTGTTGATTTTGGTAAAATTTGGGCTGCTCTATCTTATAGAAGAAGTTTCGACGGAGCTCAATATGTTGATGGGACAGAAATTAAAGATCAAAAATTGCAGTATATAACTCCAATTTTAGGTGTGAATTATAAGAAATTTATGTTTGCTTATACTTATTCTAATGTTATGGGTGATATTAAATTTGACACAGGAGGATTCCACCAAATTACTTTGGGTTACGACTTTGGATGTAAGAAAGAAAAATACGACTGTAACTGTCCAGCTCTTAATAATTAATAATATATGTCCCGATTTACTCGGGACAATTTTTTTATATTTTTATATGGTAATTAAAGAAGTAAACGGAAAGTATCCCGTAATACCTGAAGATTGTTATGTGGCTGAAAATGCAACTATTGTTGGTGATGTTTCTTTAGGAGAATCATGTAGTGTATGGTTTAATGCTGTGGTGCGTGGTGATGTTAATTTTATTAAAATTGGAAATAAAGTCAATATTCAAGATGGCGCAATTATACATTGTACTTATCAAAAGCATCCAACTGTTATAGGTAATAATGTTTCCATTGGACATAATGCAATTGTACATGGATGTACTGTTCATGATAATGTTTTAATTGGAATGGGAGCTATTGTGATGGACAATTGTGTGATTGAAAGTAATTCTATTATTGCTGCAGGATCAGTTGTTACTCAAAACACAGTAGTTGAATCAGGAACTATTTATGCTGGTATACCAGCTAAAAAAGTGAAGGACATAGATCAAAGTGACTTTGCTGGAGAAATTGATCGTATATCTAACAATTATGTAATGTATTCGAGTTGGTTCAAATAAACTTTAAGCTTGATTAGTAACCCCGATAGAAGCGATATCCTTTTAGGAAAGATTTGTGAAAAAATCTTTTTCTAAAAGATAAAGCGGATAGCGGGAAGTTAGCTGTATAGAATTATAGGCTTGTGTTTCTAGAAATCTTTTTGAAAGACATTGTCGCTAAAACCTAGTATGTTTTTTAGAACAGTAGCATCACTGTTTACATAAAACAGGTTTTTTGTTTTGTGTTCTAATGTGTTTAATAATCCGTTTTTTTCTAAAACTGCTTTTGTTTGTTTTGCAACTGCTTGACCAGAGTCTATGATTCTAACATGTTTAGGAATTATTTTCTCTATTTCAGGAATTAGATAAGGATAATGACTACATCCCAAAACCAAATAGTCAATATTTGCTTTAACCATGGGGCGTAGATAAATTTTAAGAAGATTACGCATTTCTTCTGAATCTATTTTCCCTCCTTCAATTAATTCCACTAATCCGTAACCTACTTGTTCAAGAATATTGACATTAGTGAAGTTTTCTACTTGTTTGTTGAACAATTCGCTGTTAAGTGTTCCCTTAGTAGCTAGGATTCCTATAGTTTGAGTTGAGGAAAGATTTGCAGCGGGCTTAATTGCTGGTTCAATCCCTATAAAAGGGACATCGTATTTAGCTCTTAATTCTTTAATAGCATTTGTTGTTGCGGTATTGCAAGCTACAACGATTATCTTGCTGCCTTGCTCTAAAAGGAAATCAACATTTTTTTCGCAAAGATCTATTATCTCTTGCTTTGTTTTTTTTCCGTAAGGGGCATTCTTACTGTCAGCTAAATAAATGGTATCTTCATGTGGAAGTAAATTATGTATCTCTCTCCAAATTGAAGTGCCTCCAATACCCGAATCAAATAAACCAATTGGTTTTGTACTACTCATAAAACAAATGTAAAAAAAAACTGCACTAAATTTTAGCGCAGTTTCTTAAAAATTATTGTGTAGAATTAGAATTTTAATTCTTTTTTCACATCTTCAAATAAGTTTGGACCATCAGCTAAAATTAAGCTAGCAGAATCCATCACATATTGGTATCCTTTTGCTTTTGCTACTTTAACGATTGCAGCTTTTGCTTTGTCCATGATAGGTTTAACAATTTCCATTTCTTTATCTTGCAATTGTTTTTGAGCTGAATCTCTATATTGTTGGATACGTTGTCCCATATCTTGCATTTCTTTTGCACGAGTTTCATTTGCAGCTTCAGTTTGAGTAGATGCTTCAGCTTCGTACTTTTTCATTTTTGTTTGGTATTCTGTTACCATTGTAGAATATTCGCCATCAAAAGTTTTGCTTAATTTTTCTAACTGTGCTTTTGCAGATGTCATTTCTGGCATTTTTGACAATAAATCATTTACATCAATATGAGCTGTCTTTGCTTGCGCATTCATTTGGCTTGCTCCTAACATCATCACTGCTGCAATAAGTAGAGTTTTAATCTGTTTCATCATTTTTAGTATTAGTGTAATTAATTTCTAATTTTTGTTCTCTGTTAATTATTTTTAGTTTCTTTAGCTTTTTTTGCCGCTGCTTCTCTTTCTTCCAACACTTTTTTCTTTTTCTCTTCTAAAGCTTTTTTTCTTGCTTCAAATGCTTTTTTATTGTCTTCGATAGTTTTTAGTCTTGCAGCTTCACGTACAGCTTTTATTGAATCTAAAGTTGCTTTTTTATTTTCGATTTTATTGAAATTTTCTAATTGTTTATCTGTTTCTGTTTTTTTTGCAGAGGTAGAATCAATTGTTGTGCCAGTTTTCTTTTCGCTACGTTCTTCAAGTAATTTTTTTCTTTTTTCCTCGTAGTCTTTTTTCTTTTGAGCAGCAGCATTTCTTCGGTCTTCAATTGTTTTTTCTCGCAAAGCCTTTTTTTCATCGAGAATCCTTTGTCTTTCTGCTAAAGCTGGATTATCAGTAATCTCATCCTGTTTTTCTTGTTTCTCTTCTAGAGCTTTACGTTTTTTGTTACTAAGTTCTTCTCGTTTTTCGGCTCTAGTAATTACTCTAACAATTTGATCGCTAATATCGAATCTTTTAGCAGAAAAAAG
>CBFHBH010000274.1:0-3681 GCA_965653735.1 uncultured Flavobacterium sp.
CTTACAAATAAAGGCTTAACGCATTTTAAACACGAAAAATTAAACCCCATAAAAACATGATGTTTTTATGGGGTTTTAGCCACATTTTTACTTGCTTTTACACTTATTTTGAGGAAAAAATATTAATGAAAAATGTTAAAAAAACGCAGATTTATAAAAAACACATTTTATAATGATTTAAAACAAAAAGTTATAATTATTATTTTTTTTTAATTATTATAATATAAATAATTAAAAATTAAAAAACATTGAAAAAGGAAAGATTAGAAGAATGTAATTAAAAATCTTCGCTTGATGGTTTTTCAGTTTGAAGCCTCTTAATTATTTCATTTAGTTTATCTATTTGAGCTTCTGATTTTTTCACATAAAAAACTAATGCTACTATCAATAAAACTGAAATAATTAAAATGACTGAAATGGCGTACCAAAAATTAGGAATTGAGTCTTCCATTTTTTTCTTTCCCTCCAATTCCTTTTGAAGTAAAGAATCGCTTACTGAAGTTCTCTCCTGTTCCTTTACTTTCCTTTGTGCTCTAAGATATTGAGTACGAAATTTTGTATACTTTTTCCAATCATTTATGGCTAAATAATTCTCAGACAATCCTTTGTAGATTTCCTGATTCAATACTAAATCATTAACATCTTTTGAAACAACAAGAGCCTCTTCAAGTATTTTAATGGCATCATGATATTTTCCTTCCATAGTGTAAACTTGAGCCAATCCTTTTTGAGCAAAAGCCAAAAGACTGTTAGCGTTTATTTCTTTTGCATATGCAATTGATTCCTGAAAAGTCTTGGTAGCAGATTTAGTATCAGACATCAGTAAATAACAATTTCCTTTATTATACTTTGCAATACTCAACTTATTTACATTTGCTTTTAAATTCTTCTTATCTAGCAATAATTCTTTTATTCCACGATCAAAGTAACTTATAGCAATATCACAGTTTAATTTTTCCTTATATATAAAACCTCTTACAATATAATTTACACCTAAATTAGTATGAACAGAATCTCGTACAGAATATTCAAAACATAATTTTTCAGATTCATCTAAATACTGAATCGACTTATCATAAACCTTCAACTGTTGGTATTGAATTCCCATTTTATTTAAAATACCAATTTTGAGAAGCTTATTCTTAGATTGCGGCAATAATTCATTCGCCTTTAAAACATATTTTAATGATTTTTTATAATCACGTTTAGAAGAATATCCATCAGATATTAATCTATAGCCCCTAATTTTAATATCAATATCATTACCAGCTTCATTAACCACCAAATTTCCAGCTGCAATAACAGCATCTGGATCTACATACATTTTTAAAGTATTAACTTTTATTATACTATCAAGACGTTTGAAACTTTGAGCTTGAAAAGAAAAAGTAAAAAATAGAAACCCAATTAAAATGAAAAAACGTTGAAATGAATTAAACTTTCGCATCATAATCTATTTAAAAGTTAATAACTTCTCTCTCATCTTTAAGGAGTTCAATGAATGTTATTGGTGCAATACCTGTAATTGATTTAAAGACAGTTGCAAAACTGCTATGTGATGAAAAACCACTAGTTTCAGCCAAATAGCTTATTTTATAATTAATAAAATTAGAATCCGATTTTAATTTTTTGACTATAAAATTGATACGAAGCTTATTGATGTATGTATTAAAATTAACATTGTAATGCTTATTAATAACCTCAGACAAATATTTTGTATTAGTTTCAAATTGCCCAGCTAAAACTGCTAAAGACATATCCTTACTTGTAAATCGGGTAGAATTTTCGAAACGCTTTAGTTTACTTAAAAGCAATTGCTCAGTATCTTCTGGAACAAAAAACTTTTTATTTACATCTTTCTTTTCAGAGAAACGAACAATAAAATTATTACGAGTAACTTCTAGATAACTAATAATTTCGTTTAGTCTTTTTTTCTTTGAGTAAAATTTTATCCAAACAAATCCAACAATTATTAAAATTAAAATCAATACTGAAGTTGCGAGGTAAAGTTTAGTAAAATATTCCTTCAATTGATTTGAGTAATTCTTTTCCTGCTCTTTAACAATCAAATTATATGCAGTATTCACTGACTCTTGATCTGCATTTTCTAATAATGCCTGAGTTTTAAGAAACTGTTTATTATATAATTTATAATTACGACTGTCATTTAAAACTATAAAATTGGCCACCAATAATTTATTGGCTGTATCGATATAATAAAGATTTTGAAGCTTATTAGCTATTTCCAATGCTTTAAGAAGATCCTGTGTCCCGTTTTGAGGAACTTTTTCATGGAATTTAATGGTTGACATTCCTGTTAAAGCATAAAATTCTGCAAAAATATTACGTTCCTTTTCATTATTAACCAATCTAAGAACTTCATCATAATAATCTTTTGCATTCTCATAATCACCCAATCCAAAGCATAGTCTTCCTCTTATAATATTATATTTCAAATTAAGAAACCGATTAGCTTTCAAACTAGAACCAAACTTTCCTTCTTCGTTTTTTAATACTATTGAAGCTTCCTTATAATTCTGACGTTCAAGCAACAAAGCAAGTTGTTCAAGCGTTATTGAAGTCTGAAGAAATTCTTTAACTTTTTGATCTTTAACTTGAGAAATTTCTTCTTTAGCAATCTCTACATATTCTTTTGCTTGTTTATCCAAATATAAAGTACGAAGAACAATTGCTTTTTCAATCAAGATTTGAATTCTATCCATTGGAAGTATTCCTGAGACATTTTCATCAGCCAAATAAAGGTAATTAAGTACGTTTGTATGATCTCCTTTTACTTTATAAATTTCAGCTATTAAAAAATAGATCCTTGTTTTTTCTACATCAGACACATTTCCCTTTATCAAGTGCAATGCAATTTTTAATGCATCGTCAGGTTTTGAGTAAACCAAGTCTTTAGATTCGTTAAACAACGATTCTTGTTTATTAAAATCTTGAGCTAATAAATCGTTAAAAGAAACAGAAACTATCAGATTAATTAAAATCAAAAGGAAAACAGGAATTCTTTTATCTCTCATCTGAATTTGGTTGTCTAGAATCAAACAATTAAAAACTATTTAACAAAG
Organism: uncultured Flavobacterium sp.; assembly: GCA_965653735.1. Lineage (GTDB taxonomy): Bacteria > Bacteroidota > Bacteroidia > Flavobacteriales > Flavobacteriaceae > Flavobacterium. The sequence continues at coordinate 3,084 of CBFHBH010000274.1, forward strand.
GTATTTATTCTACGAAAAAATTAAAAATTCTTTGTTTTACAAGGAAATACATATAAATTTTATAATTTTATTTTTCATTTAAATTTAACATTTTTAGTATTAGTAATTTAAAATTTTAATTAATTTTAAAATATTTTACTTTCAAAAATAAATTATTACAAAAAATTAACTGAAAGCACCTTTTTTGTGATTTTTAAAAACAGAATTTTCTTCTTGATTTAACTATATCTTAACACCTTTTCAAACAGAAAAAAACAAACTTTACTGAAGTTTTTAAACCAATATCCAGAAAAATGGACAAAAGGACTATTTTTATTATTTTATTATTAACGCTTAATTTCTCACTTTTTTCACAAGAGAAATGTACGCTTAGTGGAACTATTTCTGATGCAAAAAACAATGAGACACTGATTGGTGTATCAATTTTTATCAAAGAAGCTAATGCATCAGTATTAACAAATGAATATGGATTTTATTCCATAACACTCCCTAAAGGCATTTACAGTATCATGGTTGATTACTCAGGGTTCATATCTGTAGATGAAAGAATCAACTTGACAGAAAATACCAAGAAAAATTTTGTCTTAAAAGAAGAGAA
>CBFHBH010000275.1:0-3679 GCA_965653735.1 uncultured Flavobacterium sp.
ATTATTTCTAATGCACAAGCCACGCAAAAGATTCTAATTCCAGAAATTAGAACAAAGCTAAAAGAACTACACGATGGCCCTGCTGAAGAATTTGAAAACTTTTTGAAAGAGAATTACTTCGACTTACATTATCAGGCTCATGAAGATGCAGCACCCATTAACTTAGGTAATGGGCACATTTGGAGACTGGCTGTAGACCATCCAACCCAGCAAGTATTACCTTGTATTCATAGAGCTCCAAAAGAAAATGAAGAAGAATATCGGTTATTGTTAATCTGCTAGGCAACTGCTTTGTCAGTCGCGATAGTGCTGATTAATGCAAAATAAATTTTGGTGACATTTTAAACAAAGTAATTTGACTTTTTAAACAAAGTCAAGCAGGTGTCATGTGTCTAATTTTGTCTCATAACTTTTAAATAAAAATAAAATGAGACAGCCTAATTATCAAGGAGCGTTACAACAACCAATAGGTTCAGGATTTAACGCAACATCGACAACAAATGATGTAATTAAAGGAATTGACCTTACAGGAAAAATTGCTATAGTTACTGGTGGAAATACAGGGATTGGCCTTGAAACCACTATAACGCTAGCAAATGCAGGAGCGACAGTAATTGTACCAGCGAGAGACGTTGAAAAAGCCAAGAAAAATCTTGAAGGTATTGAAAATGTAGAAGTAGAAACAATGGACATTATGAATCCAATTTCTATTGATGCATTTGCAAAAAAATTTCTTGCTTCAAACAGACCTTTACACTTGCTTATAAACAATGCTGGTATTATGTGGGTGCCACTGCGTCGAGACAGCAGAGGTTTTGAATCTCAATTGGCAACCAATTATTTAGGACAATTTCATTTAACGGCAAGATTATTTCCAGCGCTTAAAAAGGCTAATGGAGCCAGAGTTATCAATGTATCTTCTCTTGGTCATCAAATGGCTCCTTTCAATTTTGATGACCCTAATTTCCTTGACACAGAATACGAAACTTTAGAGGCTTACGGACAATCAAAAACGGCAAGCAATTTATTTTCCCTTGAGCTTGACAACCGTGCCAAAGCATTTAATATAAGAGCCTATTCATTGCACCCTGGTTCTATTGGCGGAACCGAATTAGGAAGAGAGGCTTCGTTAGAATTATTTCAAAAAATGGGTTTCTTGGATGCGGATGGAAATATGTTACCTGAAGTAGCAGCAAGATTAAAATCAATCCCTCAAGGTGCTGCTACAACAGTATGGTGTGCCACAAGTACTGCACTTGACAATATAGGTGGGGTTTATTGTGAGGATGTTGACATTGCCCCATTAGCTAATGAGAATAGTGTTGGGACATACGGTGTTGAACGTTACTCTTTGGATGAAACAAATGCCAAAAGATTATGGGATTTAAGTGAACAAATGACAGGTGTAAACTTCCAAATTTCTTAAACCAACAACTGCTTTAAAAATGAAAAAATTTAATGATAAAGTCGCTGTTATCACAGGTGGTAACAGCGGAATTGGATATGCTACAGCCAAAGAACTTAAAGAGAAAGGTGCTAAGGTTGTTATAACTGGAAGAAGAAAAGAAGCAATAGAAAAAGCTGCTTTAGAATTAGGTGTTATTGGGATGATAGCTGACCAATCCAATCTTAAAGACATCAATAATTTGGCATCGGCAGTCCATAAACAATTTGGCAAAATAGATATGTTGCTAATCAATGCTGGAATAACTAAAGTTGCTCCGATAGAATCAACATCTGAAGAAATGTTTGATGAAGTAATGGATGTTAATTTCAAAGGAGCTTTTTTTACTTTAAGTATGTTTATTCCCTTTCTGAATGATGGCGCTTCTGTGGTATTTTTATCTTCAACATCTGCCACAATTTCTCCACCAAACGCTTCAGTTTATGCCGCAAGCAAAGCCGCATTAAATGCTGTTATGAAAATCGCAGCAGTGGAATTGGCTCCAAGAAAAATAAGGGTAAGCCATACGAAGTCGCCAGTTTAATAACTTATTTATTAAGTGACGAAGCGTTGTTTATTACTGGTTCTGAGTTTTTAATTGACGGTGGACAATCTATTTAATAAAAGGGGGATTAAAATCCTCTTTTTATTAAATTAGTCTAACCAAAATAACTTTCTAGATGGAACATATTTCAAAGTATTTGACTAAAGATATTAAGCTTTCCAGCTACGATGATAAATTGTTTAAATCAGATTTAATGTTTGATGACCACATGCTGATTTGGTTTATTTCGGGTGAAACAAAAATTATCCAAGCTGATACCACTTTCTTTTTTAAAACAGGAGATATATTTTTAATTCCCAGAAACCTTCTGGCAACAATAATCAATTATCCTAAAAACGGACAGCCTCACAAAACGGTGGTAATGCATTTATCTACAGAACGTCTAAAAAAGTTTTATGAAAAAATAGATATTGACAAAAAGAATACTGTAGAACAGAAAATATACAGTTTCAACAACCACCCATTATTAGAAAGTTGTTTGGCTTCAGTGATACCTTATTTTGATTTGGAAGGTGAATTTCCTGAAAACATTGCATCATTAAAAATTACTGAAGCTATAAGTATTCTAAGAGAAATTGATAAAAGCGTGGATAACGTTTTGGCTAATTTTGATGAGCCTGGAAAGGTAGATTTGATTAGTTTTATGGAGCGAAATTTTATGTTTAACATGCCTATGGAAAAATTGGGTTATCTAACTGGTCGTAGCTTATCAACATTTAATCGAGATTTTAAAAAACATTTCAATACAACTCCTCAAAAATGGCTGACACATAAAAGGCTTGAGTTAGCTTATTACCAATTGTCAGAAAAAAAGAAAAAACCTATTGATATTTACCTTGAAGTTGGTTTTGAAGATTTATCTCATTTTTCTTTTGCCTTTAAAAAGCAATTTGGCCTCTCTCCTACACAGTTGCTTTAAAAAATGAGTTACCAAGGCATTTGGAATTCAGGGATGGGTACACAATCGTGTCCATCCTTTGTTTTTTTTAACCAAACCTGATGATGTGGTTTATTTTATCTGTTCACTTCAATGATAAGCAATCTATGAAAGCAAAAAAATATTACGCTTTAATCAACTTGTCGCTAAAAACAACTTTATCATTTTCATCAAAAATCTGCAACAAATAAACACCTGTTGGCAAACTTACAGTGGACACAGAAAATTCTACCTCATCATCCACTCTATCTTGTTGCATTAATCGACCATTTAAATCATAAATAGACACTGATTTCGGTTTTAGAGATGTATTTTGTTTTAATTTAAAGTTACAAACATCCTTAACAGGCATGGGATACATTGTGAAATTTGAAGTTAAAGAATTAGAGTCCAATCCTAATGTGACAACAGTGCCTAGTATTTGAAAAGGTAAGGCTTTATTATAGGTAGTTCCACCATCTATAAGATCTGCCCAAGTTGTATCGCTACGCTGTTTTGCATTCCAAGCCGGATTGCTGGGTGCATCTAATATGGTTACAGGAGGAATAAAAGCACTCATATCGTTTGTCGTGTGAACTTGAAATTCGACCCAATACGTACCTGAAGGAAGTGAAGTGAAAACATTGGTACTTAAACGCCAAATTCTTCTTGTTGTTCCAGTTTCAGAGGTTACTCTATACACAAATTCTTCTCCAGAGCCCGCAGCATTAAATACGTTTGTACTCATATTGCC
>CBFHBH010000276.1:0-3667 GCA_965653735.1 uncultured Flavobacterium sp.
GATTGTGATAGGTTTGAAGTTCGTCTATTGTATTGATTTTTTTTACCGCCGAACCTCGTAAACCTACATCAGGCTTCACAATAAAAGGAAATGTAAGCTCAGGAATATCTATTTGTTCTTGGTGTGAAACCAATCGGGTTTTAGGATAAAATTCCTGCGGAATTAAATCATAGATGTCCTTTTTACTTTCGTTAAAAAAACCACCATTTTTAATGGTTGGGTTTACCGCATTGAAAAAGAAAAGCGAACGAGACTTTACCGCATAATAGACCCAAAGAAAATAAATAGGAATATATACCACCTGAAAAGGCCAGTATTCCCAATTAGTAAGTTTATGTAGAAAAAGTCTCATTATAGAATTAAAAAGTTGTTTTGATGGATTTTGTTTTCCAATAAATCTTTATGGGTAAATTTTATTTTGTTGTGATGAATTACCGTTTGCGTAATACTCAACGTTACTAAGGTGTTGTTTCGGTTAATGACAAGACCATATTCAGGATCATCATCTTTTGTATATTCATGAAAATGGGACATGTCTTCGGGTAAAATAGTACCTTTAGATTGCGTAAAATCATTAAATAACATTTCTCTTTCTTTTCGCACTTCTGCTGGATATAAGGTGGAAGACGACCAGATGTATTTTTCTTTTGCATCTAACTCGATGGTTTGTTTTGTGTTGCCATCCCATCTGCATTGAAACAATTGTTTTTCGAAATAGACTACTAGTGTAAAAGGTTCTATGTCATTTAAATCGATTGCATCCCATCGTGCCATGCAATTGGGACTATCAAATATTTCTAAAAGAATTAATCCGCGGCTTTTACGATAACTACTTTGTAATTCATGTTTTTCGGCAGCACCGTTTAATAAAACGATGACGTTTCCAGAATCATCCAATACATACCAGGTGCCACCGGCTTTAGCATCTTTAGGAAAATACATTTTTTTGTAAGTTCCGGAATATGTTTTTGGATTCATGGCTTTAGGACGCGCCACCTTTTCATCTCTGTTAGATGTTATTATAATTGTATCGTTGCTATAAACAAAACTTACTGTGCACATGCCTTACGGAATTCTAAAGTTGATGGAGCAACGCCAAAAGTTTCGGCAAACAAAACATCTTTAAAAGATAATAAACCGACTTTGATTAACGCTTGATGGTGAATGCAGTGTTCTAAATTATATAAAATCTCCCTAAAGTAATTGGTTTCAATTCGTGTTATAACATTTGAAACACTGTGCTCCATAATTAGCTTTTTATCTTCTTTTTCAATAGTATTTACAATTTCATCAATAGTGGTTATAGCAAAAAATTTATTCTCTTGAATTGTTTTATTTCTTGGTCTTGCATCATAATTTAAAGTTCCTGTATCATGAGCTGTTAGTACCGCTTGATATAATTCAATGATATGACGTGTATGTTCACCAATAGTCGCATTGCTTAGACTAGGAATTGGTTTTGTAAACGTCTCATTGTTTAATTGATTGAGCACATCTTTTAACTCGATTAGGGTATTTTTAATTGAAGAGAAATCCATAGGCTATTTTTTTAATTGGCGTAAATCATTTATAAAATCGTTCTTATAACTATAAGCAAAGTAGCTACTTATTAGAAAGCAAATACATGCTAATAGGAAAAGCGTACCTCCATCATTCATAATTTCAATGCCCAAAACCAAAATATGCGACAATAATGCAACTAACATTGTGCCTAAAACAGTTACAGAAGCATAGAACTTTGTTCTATTGAAAAATAAGAAAAAAGAAGCAAATAATTCAATAATTCCAGAACCAATTCTTCCATAGGGTTCAGCATTTAATTTTGAAAATATATAAACCGATTCTGGACTTGCAGTAAATTTGAAAAATAGTGTTTGCAACAAAATAACTGCTAAAACAATTTTTAATATTAGTTGTAAATTAATTGTTTTCATTAGTTTATGATTTTTTTCCAGTTACTATCTGCTTTTGATTTTAGGTTTTTTTCGTCTTTGTTCCAAGATTTTAAGGTGTTATTAAAAAAAGCATTGTAAAAGAGATACAGCTTGCCATCAATGATTTTAAAAGTTTCAGGGTTAATCTCTACTTTATCACCCGAACTTCCCATGGCATAAGCACACCAACCACCATATTGAGGTTCATATTTTTGAGGTAATTTTTGAAAATCATCTTTGTTTTCTTTTGTAGCAAAATGATAAGTTACCCCATCAAACAGATAACTTAATTCTTTTTTGCCTTTAATTGCTTTGTTCAGTTTGAAATAAGAAACAGGGTCATAGCCTTGAATGGCTAATGTAGATTCTAGATTAAATTGTTTGGTGCGTTTTGTAGTATTTTGACCAAAACTAATTATGCTTGATAAGAGTAAGATTGTAAAAAATAGATTTTTCATAAGGTTGTTATTTAATTATGATGTAAAATTAACCTGAGTGAAAAATCTATTTTGTAAGCTTGATTACAAATGGATAAACTTTTATTTAAGCAAATCGATATTTGGAATTACTATTTCTTTTCTGGTATACTGTATAAGTCCTTCTTCTTCTAATTCAATAATCAGTTTTGTAGCTGTAGGTCTTGAAGTACAAATTATTTGAGCTATATCGTTTTGAGTCAGATAATTATCTATAGTAACAGAAGTCTCAGATTCTTTAGCATCTCTGGTTGCCCAATCGTATAAAAAGGTTTTTAGTCTTGTTTTAGCATCTTTTGAGATTAAATTGCTATAATTATTTCGTATTCTTTTTAATTTTAATCCCACAAACTTTGTGTAGCCTAAAGCTAAATCAGGATATTTTAGCATTAAATTTTCAAAATCAGAAAGTAAGAAACTGCAAATAGATACTTCATTTGTAAGTGCCATTGCAAATTCATTAGAAGTTTTATCTTGTTCGAGAGTTAACTCTCCAAATAAATCACCTTTTTGTATAATGTCTTTAATTGTTTCTTCACCATTTTCATCTACCGAAACAATTTTTATATTTCCTTTTTTGAGTAAAAAGACTCTTGGTGTTTCTGAGTCAGAGAAATATATTATTTCCCCTTTTTTTGCTTGTTTAAAACCAATAATTATACACAGCTGTTTAAGTTGTGACATGCTTAATGTTCTGAACAATTTGTGATCTCTTAAATACCAGTATTTTAGCTCTTCATACATTCTAGATAGCAATTCATTTGTTTACTTAAAAATAGAAAAAAGGTTTATATAATAAATCAGATTAACAATATTTTAGTTTATCGCTGTTTTATATTGAGTTCACACAATTTAATAATTTCTTCTATCCTAATTTTTCTTGTCTCTTCTCGTTTGGCCTGATTGAGCCAGTACAAATAACTTTTACGATATGATGTGCTAAAATTTTGGTAATTATCGAAAGCTGTTTTATTAGTATTGAAGGCTTTCTGTAAATCATCAGGAATTTCATGATTTTCTACAGCATCTAATGAAGTCCAAGAGCCATTTTGTTTTGCGATTTCTATTTTTCGTAAACCGCTTTCATGCATTAAGTTTTCTTGAATTAAATTTTCGATATAGGTTTTGTTGACTTTGCTCCAAACACTTTTATCTTTTCGAGGACCAAAGGCTTGTTTGCGTCGGTCATCATCCAATTTACGAACGGTAGAATCTATCCAGCCATAGCACAAAGCTACCTGAACGGCTTCTTCCCAA
>CBFHBH010000277.1:0-3666 GCA_965653735.1 uncultured Flavobacterium sp.
CGCGAATTAAGCCTTCTACAGGTAAATGTGCTTTTAAAGCAAAATTTGTAACTGCTGTACCAATTTTAACCAAAGGTTCAGAATCTATTAATTTGAAAAGAAAGTAAGCTCTCTCTAATTCGGTATCACTCTTTAGCGAAAATGCGTTTTGTGTATTGTCAAAAATTTTATTCATCATGTATTGCGTAAATGTTATGCAAATATAAAACACCACACTATTTTATTATAGTATTTTTACTTTATTTTGCGCAACATTTTAATCCTCTTTTGTGAAATGAAATCAATTCAGGCCAATAACTACACAATTCACTTTAATAAAGAAAGCTACACTCATTTAAACAATTATTTAAAGGAGAATAATTTTTCGAAAATTTTCTTTATTGTCGATGAAAACACAAACGAACTTTGCTTACCCAAAATTTTACCATTAATTGAAATCGAAGTTCCTTTTGAAATTATTGAACTTGAACCCGGAGAAGAAAATAAAACTATTGAAACCTGTGCACAAGTATGGAAAGTTTTAATTGAACTTGGCGCAGACAGAAAGAGTTTAATAATTAATGTAGGTGGAGGGGTTATTACGGATATGGGAGGCTTTATTGCTTCAACTTATAAAAGAGGAATTCCTTTCATAAATATACCTACAACTTTATTATCTATGGTCGATGCATCGGTTGGCGGAAAAAATGGTGTTGATTTAGATGGCTTAAAAAACCAAATTGGCACAATAACCAATCCGGCTATGATAATTATTGATACTGCTTTTCTAGAATCATTATCTCAAAGAGAAATGAAATCTGGTTTGGCTGAAATGCTAAAACATGGTTTGATTGCAAAAAAAACGCACTGGGATAAATTCAAAAATTTATCAGAAATAGATTTTGATACTTTTGATGAATTAATTGCAGAGTCTGTTGAAATTAAAAACAATATTGTCACTCAGGACCCAACCGAAAACGGAATTAGAAAAGCGCTTAACTTTGGCCATACATTAGGGCATGCCATAGAAACTTTATTTCTAGAAGATCCAGAAAAAGAAAATTTACTTCATGGTGAAGCTATTGCAGCAGGCATGATTTTAGAAGGTTACATTTCGTTAAAAAAAGGATTGATTACAGCTTCAGAATATTCGGAAATTAAAAATCATTTATTGTCCATTTATGAACCAATCACTTTTGATGAAAATGATAAAATTGACATCATAAATTTGCTTATTCATGACAAAAAAAATGAATACGGAAAGGTTCAGTTTGCTTTACTGGACGGAATAGGAAATATTAAAATAAATCAAACTACTGACAACGAAACAATTATGATGTCTTTTGAAGATTACAACAACTAAAGATTTTTTAAAAATTTGTTTTTATATCAGAAATATAATTTTTTAAATTTGTCCGCATGAATAAACACAATAAATGGAATCAATTTCAAACATTTCAAGAAACTCTTCTTGAAATGAAAAACGCCATTTTAAAAATTGTGACTATCATAAAATGGGAGGCAAACAGTCTTTTTGCAACCAATCAAAAAATTTATAGCGAGTTAGAAATAGAATTTGCAAATATTAGGGTTTGAAAAATTTTGTGTTATTTTTTTTTACTAATTTTAATTACAAATTACTGATAACTAAATGAATACAAAATATTACGACCTTATAAATCAAACATTTTACTTCCCTCAGGAAGAATTCACTCTTAATAAAGATCACTTACAGTTTCATGGAATCGATTTAATGAAATTAGTTGAAGAATATGGTACTCCATTAAAATTCACCTATTTACCTAAGATTTCTGAAAATATTAATAAAGCAAAAATGTGGTTTCGTAATGCTATGGAAAAGCAAGGTTACGAGGCAAAATACTTTTACTGCTACTGCACGAAAAGTTCACATTTTGAATTTATTTTAAACGAAGCTCTAAAAAATAATATTCACATTGAAACTTCTTCTGCATTTGACATAAACATTGTTGAAAAGCTCATGGAAGAAGGAAAAATAAACAAAAACACTTTTGTTGTTTGTAACGGATTTAAGCGTGGGGCTTACATTACAAATATTGCACGCTTAGTAAACAATGGTCACAAGAATACTATTCCAGTTATTGATAACTTTGAGGAATTAGATTTACTTCAAGAAGAAATCGAAGGAAAATTTAAAATTGGTATTCGTATCGCAGCCGAAGAAGATCCTAAATTTGAGTTCTACACATCACGTTTAGGAATTGGTTACAAAGACATTGTTCCTTTTTATAGAAAAAACATCCAGGATAATAAAAAAGTAGAACTTAAAATGCTTCACTTTTTTATTAATGCAGGTATTCGTGACACTGCTTACTACTGGAACGAATTACTAAAATGTATGAAGGTTTACATTGCTTTGAAAAAAGAATGTCCTTCATTAGACAGTTTGAATATAGGTGGTGGTTTCCCAATCAAAAATTCATTAGCTTTTGATTATGATTACCAATACATGGTTGAAGAGATTTTAAATCAAATTAAAATTGCTTGTGACGAAGCAGAAGTACCAGTTCCACATATTTTTACCGAATTTGGATCATTTACAGTTGGTGAAGCTGGAGGAGCTATTTTTCAGGTTTTATATCAAAAAAAGCAAAATGATCGTGAAAACTGGAACATGATTGATTCTTCTTTCATTACAACACTTCCAGATACGTGGGCAATTAATAAGCGTTTTGTAATGATGGCTGTTAATAGGTGGAACGACACATACGAACGTGTACTTTTAGGAGGATTAACATGTGATGGGGATGATTATTACAACTCTGAACAACACATGAATGCCATTTATCTTCCAAAATATAATAAAGAAAAACCTTTATATATTGGTTTCTTTAATACTGGTGCGTATCAAGAAACTATTGGTGGACACGGTGGTTTACACCACTGCATTCTTCCACAACCTAAACACATCTTGATAGATAAAGATAAAAACGGAATTTTTGCACACGAAATTTTTTCTGAAGAACAAAGTGCAGAACAAATTTTAGAGATATTAGGATACAACAAAAAATAATAACTTGCTATATTAGCAAAATACAAACAAAATGAGCAAAGGACCAATTAGTCAATTTATTGAAAAGCATTATCTACATTTTAATGCAGCTGCATTAGTAGATGCTGCAAAAGGCTATGAAGAGCATTTATTGGATAATGGTAAAATGATGATTACTTTAGCAGGTGCCATGAGTACTGCCGAATTAGGAAAATCATTAGCCGAAATGATTCGCCAAGATAAAGTACACATTATATCTTGTACAGGTGCTAACTTAGAAGAAGATATTATGAACCTTGTAGCTCATAATTCATATAAAAGAGTACCTAACTACCGCGATTTATCACCACAAGAAGAATGGGATTTATTAGAAAACCATTACAACCGTGTGACAGATACTTGTATTCCTGAAGAGGAAGCTTTTCGTCGTTTACAACAACATTTATTTGATATTTGGAATAATGCAGATACTAAGGGAGAAAGATATTTCCCTCACGAATTTATGTACCAAATGATTAATTCTGGTGTGTTAGAACAATACTATGAAATTGATCCAAAAGATTCTTGGATGGTAGCAGCAGCAGAAAAGAATTTACCAATTGTAGTTCCTGGATGGGAAGATAGTACTATGGGTAACATTTTTGCATCTTACTGTA
>CBFHBH010000278.1:0-3664 GCA_965653735.1 uncultured Flavobacterium sp.
ATAAACTCTTTATATTGTTGTAATCCTAAAGCATCAAATTTAGTTTTGATAAAATACTCAACAGCTTTAACGTCGTGATTGGTTGTTTTCTCTGTTTCTTTTATCCAAAGCGCATCTTCAGTAGAGAAGTTTTCATACATTTTGCGTAGCTCAGTAAACAAACTTTTGTTAATTCCAGATAGTTGCGGAATTCCTGCTTCGCAAAGTGCAATAAAGTATTCTACTTCGATTAAAACACGGTATTTTATTAAAGCTTCTTCAGAAAAATAAGGAGATAGAGAAACAGTTTTATTTCTATAACGACCATCAATAGGTGAAATAGCGTTCAATTCAGTCAGTTGCATGTTGTTGTGTTGTTTTTAAGAAAAGGCAAAAATAAAGATTAGTTATGAGTTATGACACGAAAAAAATATTTTTATTTTTTGAACTGGTGAAGCATTTATGAGTTATAAGTTTTTTGTCCAAAGTTTCAAAGTTGTTGAATTATTATGCAATTAAACATTTGTTTATTGTTCTATTCATAACTCATAATTCATAACTCTCTCAAGTCCTTCACTGGCACTCATTGCTAAAACTTCTAGAGGATTTACTAAATCATAAATAGTAGCAGGTTTTGGATCAATGTAATAAACTGGAATATGAGGTTTAGCATAATGCATTAGACCAGCTGCGGGATATACTTGTAATGATGTACCAATTATAATAACAATATCTGCTTCTTTCATCATTGGAATAGCGTCATCGATTGCTGGAACTGCTTCACCAAACCATACAATGTGTGGGCGGAGTTGATTTCCGTTTTTGTCAGTATCACCTAAATTTAGATCTTCTGTCCAATCTAAAATATAATTTTCGTTGGCTATGCTTCTTACTTTGGTTAATTCGCCATGAAGATGTAAAATAGTAGAGCTACCTGCTTTTTCGTGTAAATTATCTACGTTTTGAGTGATGATTTGGATTTCAAACTCCTTTTCTAATTCGGCTAATATTTCGTGACCACGATTGGGTTTTACTTTTTTAAGTTGCGCACGACGTTTATTATAAAAATCTAAAACTAAAGCAGGATTTTTTCGCCACCCTTCAGGTGAAGCTACTTCCATAATATCATGATTTTCCCATAATCCGTTTGAGTCTCTAAAAGTGTTTATTCCACTTTCGGCACTCATACCAGCACCAGTAAGCACAACAATTTTCTTTTTCATTTAGTTTTGATTAAGATTTTCTCCAAATTGCAGTATATAACCGTTGTTGTCATATATAGCAAACTCTCTCATGTCCCAGTCAAAATTTTCGATTGGATAAACAATTTTACACGAATCTTTGACTTTGTTCCAAAGTGTCTCTACATCACTAATATTAAAATAGAAAGAACCAGTAAAATTAATTCCATTATAATCAACATGTTTGTTTATAGCTGCCCAGCCCCAATCTAGGTTTTTTTCTCCACAAATAAAGCCTAAACTATTTGTATAAAATTGTATGGTTTCTTCAAGGTTTTCAGTCCATAACATAGGAGTAAGACTATTGAATTTCATTTCGGGAATCTTTAAATTATGATATCTTTGTCCGAAAATAATCAAAATCTACCGAAATGCAATCGTTATTTCAAGACGAAAACTATTTAGAATATCTAGAAACTTTTATTTCAGAAAATCGTGTAGCGGGTTTTAAACGTGTCTTAGCGAATAGAACTAAGCATTTTACAGTGGTTTGTGAAGATGTTTACCAATTGCATAATACAAGTGCTGTAATGCGCAGTTGTGAAGTTTTTGGAATTCAGGAGTTGAACGTTGTAGAGCAAAAGTTTGGAAAAAAAATTGATAAGGAAATTGCATTAGGTGCAGAAAAATGGGTAGATATAAATCGTTTCTCAAATATACAGGATTCTATAAACGATTTAAAAGCTAGAGGTTACCAAATTATTGCTACTACACCTCATGAAAATGATTGTATGCTCGAGGATTTTGATATAACTAAACCTTCGGCTATTTTTTTTGGTACAGAACGTCATGGACTTTCAGAAGAAGTGATTAATCAGGCCGATGGTTATTTAAAAATTCCCATGGTTGGTTTTACAGAGAGTTTGAATATTTCGGTATCTGCAGCAATTATTTTGCAAAATATTTCGACGCGATTGCGTCATTCAGAGATTAATTGGAAACTTACTCAAGCTGAATTGTTAGAAAAGAGAATTGATTGGACTCGAAAATCAATTAAGGATATCGATTTTATTACACAGAAATATTTAGAGAATTTAAATGTCAAAAAACAATAGCAGTATAAACAACAGTTTTCGTTGATTTTGAAATTTTCATTGATATTGAAGTTGATTACTTTTTCTTTAAAATTTTATATTCTTCATAACAACCATTTATTGCATCAAGTACTTGTAAATCATTAGCTGATTTAGTAAAAGCTTCAGAATAATTACAACGTTCCAAAATTTCGAGTAATTCTTTTTCGTTAATCCCAAACATTAAGTAAATGGCTTGACGGTCGTATTTGTTTTGTAGAATATTACGAAGATTTTCGTCGTTGCGAATTTCACGTAATTTTTTAAGCTCCTTAGGTCTTTTTCCGAAGAAATTGTACAGCGCATCTGCAGGGTTAAATAATGAGCCCATTACTCTGTTAAAAGCATTTGGAGAGCTTTCTCCGCTTTCATATCTCTTTGTTAAACCAGCAATAGAATACCAATAGTTCTCTCTTTCTGGAATTAATTTAGCATCCACTTCTAGATAACCAGTAAGTGTATAAGGAGGAATAACAATTTCTTCTAAAGCGTATGCTTTTTCTGTTAATTTGATACGCGTGTTTTGACTTTTTATCCAGTCATTTGTAACTTTTATCTCTATCGACTGAAATCCTAAACAAGATATTAAGAGAATATCATTAACATCTGCATTAATTTCAAAATTACCTTTTGCATCGGAAATTGCACCTCTAACTTTATTGGTATTTACAACATTTGCATTCCAAATGGGTAGTAAATTATTATCGTTTATGATGGTACCTTTTACAGTAGTAGTTTCTTGTGAAAATCCTGTAAGTGAAAATATAAATAAAAAGAAAACAGTAAAATATCTCATGCCTAAATTTGTTGGGCTAATGTAATTATTCATTACGAGATATTTTACTGTTTTTATATAATTATAAGAAAATTAACAAAAAGTGTTAATCTCTTCTTGGTCTTCTTGATCTTGGTTGATCAGATGAAGATGAAGAACGTCTTGGTGCAGAACTTGAACGTCTTTCGTTTCTTGGAGCTCTTTCAGAAGAATCGCTTCTTCTCTCAGGTCTTCCTTCGCCACGTCTTTCAGTTCTTGGAGCTCTGTCAGATGAGCGAGATTCGCTTCTTCCGCCAAATCCACCTTCTCTTCTTCCGCCTGAACTTCTTTCACCTCTAAATCCACCATCTCTTCTTCCTCCAGAATTTCTTCCGTTATGGTCACGACGTGATGAATTTCCACCACCATCGTTTTTAGAAATTTCAACGTTGATTCGTCTTCCGTTAAGGTCAAAACCATTTAAAATGTCCATTACTTTAGCTGTGTGCTCACCATCAGTATTAAAGAAAGAGAAACCTTCTTTAACATCTACCTTGAATACATCGTCACGGCCTAATTCTAATGTTTCTTTTAAGAAGTCTTTTAATTGCATCCAA
>CBFHBH010000279.1:0-3660 GCA_965653735.1 uncultured Flavobacterium sp.
CCTGTACCCGTGTTAAACCTAAAAATGCTATTGTCATTTATTTTCCATTTATAAGCAAGACGTGGAGTAAAAATATTCCCGTGCGCATTGTTGTAATCATAACGCGCACCTAGAAGTAAACTATGTCTCTCTGCCAAATGCATTTCGTCCTGCACAAATAAACTTGGAATCCAAGTTATTTCTTCTTTTACAGTTGCAGGAGTATTATCGTCATACAACTGATAACGTATCGCCGTTCCAAAAAGAAAATCGTGACGATTAATTTTTTTGTCCCATGTTAATTGACCAAATCCAATTTTTTGCTTTGCCAGATAAGGGATATTTCCATACACCGAATTCTGATCATGACTGGTATATGAAAAAGAGGCTACCATTTTCTCTTTTACAGGAAGCTCATAAGCTCCTAATATTTCGTAACGGCTTGTGTAGATACTTTCCCCATAAACTTCTGATCCGCCACGGTAACTTTTATTCCATTGCATTTCACCCCCCCATCGATCTTCATAGAAATAACGACCAGCCATTGAAAATAGTTTTTTATTTTTTCTGTTGAAATTCCACTTTTGGAAAACAGAAATTCTATCCTGAAGTGTTACATCAGTGAAATTATCATCATTATTATCGATAGGATTCGAGTAATTGAAATAATTTATTCCAGTTAGTAACGAAGCAGTATTTCCAAGATTTGTTTTTACTCCCAAATCTAAATTGACTTCCCCCCAACCCGTAGAAAATCCATCTACCGAAAAAGCGGAAGCATTTTTAGGGTTTTTTGTAATGATATTAATTAATCCTCCAACTGCTTCGCTACCATATAATGACGATGCAGGTCCCTTAACCACTTCAATTCGTTCAAGTAACGAGTTTGGTATTCCCGAAAGTCCATAAACGGTTGAAAGCCCACTAACAATTGGCATTCCGTCAATTAAAACTAATGTATATGGTCCTTCTAATCCATTAATGTGAATATCTCCGGTGTTACAAACATTACAATTTAATTGAGGTCGCACTCCATTTACATTTTGAAGCGCTTCAAAAATATTTGCTGTAGGGTTTTTTTTGAAAAAAGTGGGCTTAAATACTTCAACAGGAACGGCGCTTTCTAAACGACTAACTGGTTTTAATGTACCCGTAACCACAACCTCATCAAGATCTTTTTGTGAGTTTTTTTCAGGGATTAATTCAAAATTTAGCGTTACTTCAGAAGTATCTTTAACAACAATTCTTTTTTTCTGGGTTTGAAATCCTTCAAACACAATTATTATCTCATGATTTCCAACGCTTACATTTTCAAAAGTGTAGTTACCATCAATATCAGTTTTTATTTTAATTGATTTATCAAGCGTCAATTCAACATCCCCAAAAGAAATTCCATCAGAAGAAACATTGCCCTTAATTTTAGTTTGTGCATTCAAAAAGTTGCATATTAAAATGATTGTAACAAGGATTAATTTTTTCACAATTGTGATTTTTATATATTTAAATAAATTTTTAGACAAAGCTAAAAATTAAATTTTAGATAGCAAATATTTTAATTAAATTTGCCTTAATCAATTACTAAAGAAATGAGTAAGTCATTAGAAGAAGTTCACGAATCAGTATCGACACAAAATAAAACATCTATATTCAGAAAAATATTAGCATTCTTTGGACCTGCCTATTTAATAAGCGTTGGTTATATGGACCCAGGAAACTGGGCAACAGACTTGGCAGGTGGGAGTCAATTTGGCTATGCTTTGATTTGGGTTTTATTGATGAGTAACATCATGGCCTTACTTTTACAGAGTTTAAGTGCTCGTTTGGGAATTGTAACGCAACGTGATTTAGCTCAAGCCTCAAGGGAAACCTATTCAAAATTTGTAAACTATATTTTATATTTTTTAGCCGAAATTGCCATTGCTGCTTGTGACCTTGCTGAAGTTTTAGGAATGGCCATTGGATTGAATTTACTTTTCGACATTTCACTTATTAATGGCGTTATTATAACTGTCCTTGATACCTTCCTTCTATTATTCTTAATTAATAAAGGAATACGTAAAATGGAAGCATTCATCATCGCTTTGGTTGCCATAATTGGATTTTCTTTTATTTTCGAAATGATTTTTGCTCAACCCGAAGTAGGCAAAATTATCTCTGGACTAGTTCCTTCTCTACCTAATGACACTGCTTTATATATTGCCATTGGAATTATTGGAGCGACTGTTATGCCGCACAATTTATATTTACATTCCTCATTGGTACAAACTAGAAAATTTGACAGGAGTAAAAGCGGTATCAAACAAGCATTGAAATATAATTTCATTGATTCTACCATAGCGCTAAACTTGGCCTTTTTTGTTAATGCTGCTATTTTGATTTTAGCTGCGGCCACATTTCACAAAAACGGATATTTTGAAGTTGCTGAAATACAAGATGCACATCAATTATTGGCACCATTATTAGGAACCAAGTGGGCGCCAATTTTATTTGCTGTTGCTTTGATTGCGGCTGGGCAAAGTTCTACCATAACTGGTACTTTAGCAGGACAAATTATCATGGAAGATTCAACCTTGGATAAGAAGAATTTTAACCCGTCTAATTGCAATTGTACCTGCTGTTATTGTAATTTCAATTTTTGGCGAACAAGTCACTGGAAAGCTACTTATTTTTAGTCAAGTCGTTTTAAGTTTACAATTGGGTTTTGCTATCATCCCTCTCATTCACTTTGTAAGCGACAAAACTAAAATGAAAGGATTCCATATTTCAAGAACAACTCAAATTGCTGCATGGATTATTGCTTTGATTATTGTTTCACTAAATGCTAAATTGGTATACTCTGAAATTGTAAGTTTATTAGAATCTTCAGAAAATCAAACCATCCTTTGGTTCACTGTTGTACCAATGGCTATTGGATTTTTAATATTACTACTTTACATCGTTTTCAAACCTTTTGTCTCAAAGGCAAAAACAGATATCTTGAATCACTCTCCTCACAATCTTAAATTAAAATTCACAACATCTGAAGTACATTCTAAAAAAAACATTGCAATTTTAGTCGATTTTTCTGCTGCTGATGAAACAGCCATCAACCACGCTTTTGAATTGGGTGGAAAAGGTGCAAAATACACCCTAATACATATAGTAGAAACAGTTGGAGCGATGATCTATGGTGATAACATTGAAGATTGTGAGACTACAATTGATGAAAAACTACTCAAAGATTATGAAGAGATACTTCTTAATAAAGGATTTATTGTAAGTAGTATTTTAGGTTTTGGAAAACCAGGAAAATCAATCCCTAAAATTATAAATGAAGGAACTTACGATATTTTAGTAATGGGTACCCATGGGCATACTGGTTTAAAAGATTTGCTTTTTGGAACAACTGTTGATAAATTGCGCCACCAAATTTCGATTCCTTTATTTATCGTAAAAAACTAAGCCATGACTTTTTCTGAAGAAAATTATTTGAAAACAATATATCATCTAACCAACTTGCTTGATGCTGAAATAAGTACCAATGCAATTGCTGAAAAGATAGAAACCAAAGCTTCTTCGGTAACTGATATGTTGAAAAAATTAGCTGAAAAAAATCTTGTCAATTATAAAAAATATCAAGGAGTTTCATTAACCGATGAAGGATTACATTCCGCTAAAATGATTGTGCGAAAACATCGTTTG
>CBFHBH010000280.1:0-3634 GCA_965653735.1 uncultured Flavobacterium sp.
ACTTCCACCCGTAACTAGAGCAATTTTGTTTATACTGTTTGTCATTTTGAATTGATTTTAAATTACAATACAAAATTGCGTCAGTTTTTGTGATGTGTTATTGCTCTAAACAAACCATCTTTTGCAAAAATCAAATAATTAGTTTCGGAATGATAATGGAGAAAAGCCAGATTGCTTTTTGAAAAAATTAGAAAAATGAGCAACTTCTTCAAAACCTAGACTGTTTGATATTTCAGAAATGTTCCAATTAGTGTTCTTTAATAAAATCTTAGATTCTTGAAGAATACGCGATGTGATTATTTCGGTGGTGGTTTTTCCGGTTCTTTCTTTTAATGTTTTATTTAGATGATTTACATGTACATTTAATGTATCTGCATAATCTTTGGGATTGCGAAGAAGTAATGTTTGAGTGCTAGATTCTACAGGAAATTGTCTTTCAAGAAGTTCAAGAAATAATGAAGTAATTCGGGAAGAAGCATTCATATTATCAATCAGAGAATCCATTGGTTTTAGTTTTTGACCATAATGGATAAGTTCTACTAAGTAATTACGAAGTAAGTCGTATTTAAACTTGTAATCGGATTCTATTTCGTTGTGCATTTTGTTGAAAATAGATGAGACTTCCTCATATTGTTTTTCTGTCAATTGAAAAATAAAATCTGTGTTGGGTTGATAAATTGGTAGTTCATCGATGACTAAACCTGTTTTTGATTTGGTCATAAAATCACTTGTAAAAACACAAAAATGTCCTTTTTGATTGTTATCTAGTGGTGTGTAGCGATAAGGGATTTTAGGAGTAGCAAAGAGAATGGCGTAATCTTTAATTTCTATAGTTCTATCTGCGTATTCGACAGTGTTTTTTCCATTAATTAAGCTGATTTTATAATAGGCTCTTCTGTTATATGGCATTGCTGGTTTTGCTTTACATACATTATACATGTCGGCAATATTAAAAACGTTGAAATGACCGACATCTTTTTTGTCCATTTCTTCTATGTATTTGACAACTTCTGGGCAATAGTCGCCAAACATTTCATTGTAAAATTCTTTTATGGTTGTTGTTGTCATTGTTGTTGTTATTTGTAAAATTCAAATTTACAAAAAAATAAACCCTAAAGATGATCTTTAGGGCTTGGAATTTTTACTTGGTAGGAAATACATTTTATTTATGTTTATCACTCATTGTAAATTCTAACAATCCACCTTTTGCTATATCATCATAGGTAATAAAATACTTGCTAAGAGGTTTTCCATTTAAAAGCATTTTTTGAATATATATGTTCTTCTCAGAATTATTGTTAACCTTTATTTCAAATGTTTTTCCGTTTTCTAAATTGATTTTTGCATTCTTGATTGTTGGACTTCCTATTGAGTATTCATTCCCGCCTGGGGCTACTGGGTAAAATCCTAATGATGAGAATATATACCAAGCACTCATTTGACCACAATCATCATTGCCTCCTAATCCATCGGGAGTAGGTTTGTATTGCATTTTTAAGGTTCTTCTAATTATTTCCTGTGATTTCCAAGGCTGATCCGTCCAGTTATATAAATAAGCTACGTGGTGTGCAGGTTCGTTTCCGTGAACATAGCCGCCAATGATTCCGTCACGAGTAATATCTTCGGTTTCAGCAAAAAAGGCATCCGGTAAATTCATCGAAAACAATTCATCCAGTTTTTTGGTAAATACTTTTTTCCCACCCATAGCTTCTATAAGAGAATTTGGATTTTGAGGAACAAAAAAAGTGTAATTCCAGCTATTGCCTTCTATGAAACCTTGTCCATGTGTATTTAATGGATCGAAATCTTTTTTGAAACTTCCATCAGCTAATTTTGGTCGCATAAATCCTAAAGATGCATCAAAATTATTCTTCCAATTTTCGGAACGTTTCATGAACTCATTATAAATATCTAATCGGTTTAATTTTTTGGCTAATTGAGCAATTGACCAATCATCATAAGCATATTCTAAAGTATTGGAAACAGAAATGCCGCTTTTTTCTGAAGGAATGTATCCTTTATCAATATAGTATCCTATTCCTTCATAATCTCTTTTGTTTGCTGTCGAAACACAAGTTTCAAGTGCTTTATTTGCATCGCCTGTGAAATTGTTTTTCATTATAGCGTCAGATACTACAGAAACACTATGATAACCACTCATGCACCAATTGTCATTTGCATAATGGCTCCAAATTGGTAACATTTTATGTGGACTTTGTTCGTAATGTTTCATCATGGAATGAACCATGTCATTATTTTTCTTCGGCTGAATAATATTAAATAGAGGGTGTAATGCCCTATAAGTATCCCAAAGAGAGAAAGTGGTGAAGTTGGTAAAGCCCTCAGCTTGATGAATATTTTGATCCAATCCTTTATACTTTCCATCTATGTCCATATAAGTTGTTGGAGCTAAAAACGAATGATACATCGCCGTATAAAAATTGATTTTTAAATCTTCACCTCCTTCAATTTCGACTTTTTTTAATTCATTTTCCCAAGAATTTTGGGCATCCTTTTTAGTTTTTTCAAAGTTCCAATGATTAATTTCTGATAAGTTTAAAAGGGCTCCATCCATGCTAACAGAAGAAAGGGCCATTTTTACTTTTATTTTTTCATTTTCAGAGGTTTTGAAATTAAAGTACATTCTGATTTGCTTTCCTGCAGCCTCAGGAAAGTCTTTTTCTTGATTAAATTTTCTCCAAAACCCTCTGTAAACTTGCTTTTCTTCAAAATTTTTAGCGCCATATTCTATAAAAGGTTTTGAAAAACTCATGGCAAAATATTGAGTGCGGGTTCTGGCCCAGCCGTTGGTTTGTCTGTATCCTGTAATTAAAGTATCATTTACTACACGAACATAGGTCCATACATTTTTTTCTTGGTAATTGTAAATCCCACTCATTAAGTCTAAAATGATATGAGCATCATCCGATTTTGGAAAGGTATATTGATGGAAGCCAACTCTGTTGGAAGCAGTCAATTCGGCTAATATATTGTCATCGTCTAATTTTACTTTGTAATAGCCAGCTTCAGCAGTTTCATTGTTGTGTGAAAATGAAGAACGAAATCCCGATAAAGGCTTGTCAGCTGTTCCCGGATTTAATTGCAATTTTCCAACAGTGGGTATTACTAAAAAATCACCCAAGTCTGAATGACCTGTGCCACTAAAATGTGTATGACTAAAACCTACAATAGTTTTATCGTCGTATTGATAACCTGCACAGTATTTATATACATCAGGATTGTATTTTCCATTTACAGCATAAGGTATCGTGTCGGTGTCAGGGCTTAATTGCACCATTCCAAATGGCACAGAAGCTCCCGGATAAATATGTCCCATTCTTTGGGTTCCAATGATGGGCTTCACATATTTTACATATTTGTGCTGACTGTAAAAAGGCAATGTTGTTAATATAAATAATAAGGAAAGAATATTATTTTTCATATTATTCGCTTTTTTGGGTTGATAAAGAAAAAGGGAATGATTTTTCAGTAATTCCTCTTTTGATATTTGGAGTATTACTCATTGTAATATTAAAAATTCCTCCGTTTAGAATGGCAGTATGGTCAATCCAATTGTAATCATAAACTTTTCCGTTCAAATCGGCTTTTTCTATATATTTATTTGTATTACTAT
>CBFHBH010000281.1:0-3627 GCA_965653735.1 uncultured Flavobacterium sp.
TATGATGCCGATGACGAAGCAATAACTAACTGGCTTAAAAACAATAGCACGAGAGCAAAACTGGTTCCATTTTCAATTTCAAGACCATTAGATTTTGGAGCATTTTTAGAAGAAAACAATATTAAAATAAATACCACAAACGACAATTTCGATATGCCAACATCACAATTATCACTAGAAGGAAAGCACAATGTAAAAAATGCTATGGCTGCTGCAACAGTAGCTCAGCTTTTAAAAATTAGAAAAGACACTATTCGTGAAAGCCTTTCTGATTTTCAGGGTGTAGAGCACAGATTAGAAAAAGTACTTAAGATTCAAAATGTGCAGTATATCAATGATTCTAAGGCAACAAATGTAAATGCTACTTTCTTTGCTTTAGATAGTATGACAACACCTACGGTTTGGATTGTTGGTGGTGTAGATAAAGGAAATGATTATACTGAATTACTGTCGTTGGTTAATGAAAAAGTAAAAGCAATTATTTGCTTAGGAGTTGATAATGCAAAGCTTATTGAAACTTTTGCAGATGTTGTAGATGTTTTAATCGAATCTTCTAGCATGGCTGATGCTGTTAAGCAAGCATATAGAATTGCTGAAAAAGGCGATACGGTATTGTTATCACCGGCTTGTGCAAGTTTCGATTTATTTGAAAACTACGAGGACAGAGGTCGCCAATTTAAACAAGCAGTACAAAATTTATAAGCGTTTAGCTAAAACAGAATAATGAAAACACTGATACATAATTTAAAAGGAGATAAGGTTATTTGGGCCATGGTAGCACTATTGGCGCTTATTTCTTTTATTCCGGTGTACAGTGCTAGTAGTAATTTGGCATATCAAAAACATGGTACTGGAAATACCTTGGTTTATTTAATAAAGCATCTTGTGCACTTGTCTGCAGGATTCTGGATTATGTATCAAGTGCAAAAAGTACCATATCATTATTTTAGAAGTTTATCAAGGGTTTTATTGCCGTTTGCATGGACTTTACTAATCTATGCAATGGTAAAAGGGACTGTAATTGAGGGAGCTAATGCGAGTAGATGGGTTACTGTTCCGCTAGTAGGAATTTCATTTCAGCCATCAACATTTGCCGGAATGATTATGTTTCTTTTTGTGGCTAGGTATTTATCTAAAACGGAAGTAGAAGATATGACATTCCAAAAATCATTCGTTGAACTTTGGATACCTGTATTTATTACTCTTGCGCTTATTTTACCATCTAACTTTTCGACTACAGCATTGATATTTTCAATGATCTTGATGCTAGCGTTTGTTGGAAATTATCCTTTAAAAAACATAACGATAATTGTTGGAATGGGTGTGGTGTCTTTTGCATTTTTTATTTTGGTTGCCAAAGCATTCCCTAATGCTTTTCCAAATCGTGTTGACACTTGGATAAGTCGTATTGATAATTTTACTTCTGATACTAAAGATACCGATGATGATTATCAAATAGAAAAAGCAAAAACAGCAATTGCCACTGGTGGAGTGTATGGATTAGGGCCTGGGAAAAGTGTTCAGAAAAACTTTTTACCACAGTCTTCATCCGATTTTATTTTTGCCATTATTGTTGAAGAATTAGGGCTGTTTGGTGCCTTCTTTATCATAACTATATACCTGATTTTGTTTGTAAGATTTATTATCGCGTCTTATAAAGCACCAACGATTTTTGGAAAACTTGTTGTTGTAGGATTGGGCTTTCCGATTATTTTTCAAGCTTTCATCAATATGGGAGTAGCGGTAGAACTGCTACCTACAACAGGACAAACACTACCGTTGATAAGTAGCGGTGGTACATCAATTTGGATGACATGTGCAGCTTTAGGGATTATTTTAAATGTAACAAAGAAAGAAGAGGAAATTGCACAAGAGAATCTTGAAAAACAAAAAAGAGAAGAAGCATTACAGCGAATCATAGATAGAGAATTGTCTGAAGAGATTAAAGTTGAAGAAGAAATAAATGAAGACTATTCAATCGAAGAGTTGAACAATCCTATGAATGCTGTTTTAAACAAATAGAAAATGAAAGAAAATCCAAAATTCATAATCAGTGGAGGAGGAACTGGAGGGCACATTTATCCAGCCATTGCCATAGCTAATGAGATAAAGTCTCGTTACCCAAAAGCTGACATTCTTTTTGTAGGTGCTAGTGATAAAATGGAAATGCAAAAAGTTCCAGAGGCAGGCTATCCTATTAAGGGTCTGTGGATTGCGGGAATTCAAAGAAAATTAACATTACAAAATGCGATGTTTCCGTTAAAATTGGCCTCAAGTCTGATGAAGTCATTCGGAATTATAAAAAGTTTCAAACCTGATGTGGTTGTTGGAACTGGAGGTTTTGCTAGTGGAGCAGTTTTAAAAGTAGCTTCAATGGTAGGAATTCCAACGGTAATACAAGAACAAAATTCATATCCAGGAATAACAAATAAATTGTTGAGTAAAAAAGCCAATAAAATTTGCGTTGCCTATGAAAACTTGGAACGATTTTTTCCAAAAGAAAAGATGATTTTAACTGGTAATCCAGTTCGACAGGATTTACTTTCTGTTAATGATAAAAGACAAGAAGCTCAAGAATATTTTAAACTTGATGCTTCTAAAAAAACAGTATTGATTTTGGGAGGAAGCCTCGGTGCAAGACGAATCAATCAATTAATCTCAAAAGAAATAGACTGGTTGTTATCGCAAGGAGTTCAAATCATTTGGCAATGTGGTAAACTGTATTTTGAAGAGTACAAACATTTTAATGATAAAGTTGGAGTTCAAGTATTGCCTTTTATAGATAGAATGGATTTGGTATATGCTGCTGCAGATGTTGTAATATCACGTTCAGGAGCTTCTTCGGTTTCAGAATTGTGTTTGGTTGGAAAACCGGTGGTTTTTATTCCATCGCCAAATGTGGCTGAAGATCATCAAACAAAAAATGCACAAGCGATTGTAGATAAACATGGAGCCATTTTATTGAAGGAAAAAGAATTAGATGAGCAATTTGAAGTAGTATTTGAAGCCTTGTTGAATGATGTTGGAAAGCAGCAAAGTTTAAGTGAGAATATAAAGACTTTGGCTATGCCAAATGCAACAAAACAAATTGTTGATGAGATAATAAAATTGATTAAATAGAAGATGAATTTAAACCAAATACATAACGTCTATTTTATAGGAATCGGAGGGATTGGAATGAGTGCCTTAGCGCGTTATTTCAAGTTCATTGGTAAAGAAGTAATGGGTTATGATAAAACACCAACAATGCTTACTGATGATTTGATTTCTAGTGGAATCAATATACATTTTGAAGATGAAATCAAAAATATCCCTTCGTCATGTACGTCTGAAAATACTTTGGTTGTATACACGCCAGCTATTAAACAACTTTCAGAGTGGGATTATTTTAAGGAAAACGGATTTACGATAAAAAAACGTGCAGAAGTTTTAGGAATCATAACGAAAGATACATATTGTTTTGCAGTTGCTGGAACGCACGGGAAAACGACAACGTCAAGTATTTTAGGTCATGTTTTGTATGAAAGTGGTTTAGATGTTACGGCTTTTTTAGGCGGAATTGTAGAAAATTACAACTCAAATTTAATTGGTTCAGGTAAAACAATTACTGTGGTCGAAGCCGATGAA
>CBFHBH010000282.1:0-3602 GCA_965653735.1 uncultured Flavobacterium sp.
ATTTTACGTAGCACTTCTTCGTTTAATTTTGATGTGAACTCCAGATGAA
The DNA here is from genome assembly GCA_965653735.1 of uncultured Flavobacterium sp. Classification (GTDB taxonomy): domain Bacteria; phylum Bacteroidota; class Bacteroidia; order Flavobacteriales; family Flavobacteriaceae; genus Flavobacterium. The sequence continues at coordinate 50 of CBFHBH010000282.1, forward strand.
CTTTGTCCAATTTTGTCGCTTTCGGCAATAAAACATGATCTTTAATCAGTGCAAAAGGGGTAACGGCACTAGCTTCCCAATTATTCCATGAATGATGAAAGTAAAATGAAGCACCGTGGTCAATCAACCATAATTCTTTGTGCCAGATTAGTAGGTTGGTGTTACGAAATGTGCGATCTACATTGGTGATAAAAGCATCTAGCCATACAATTTTTGAAGCAAGTAATTCGTCACAATCGTTCACTGCAGCATCATACGTAATGGCTCCAGACAGATAGTGCAAGCCTAAATTTAACCCTTGGCTGAACTTCAGTAAATCCTGAATTTCCTCATCTGCTTCCGTACGACCAAAGGCTTCGTCTAAAGTGGCAAAAACCAATTCTGGTACTGCTAAACCTAAATAACGGGCAATTTCACCACCTAATAATTCGGCAATTAAGGCTTTTATACCATGTCCAGCACCGCGAAATTTTAATACATATTTGAAATCGTCATCGGCTTCTGCCAAAGCAGGTAATGAGCCACCTTCCCGCAAAGGGGTTATGTAACGCATAACGTTAACTGTTCGCAAAGCAATTTGAGTCATAATGAGAGTCTTCTGAAACAAATATATTACTAAAATAAAAAACTCCGACGTTTTAGCATCGGAGTTTCTATGTATTTATGTTGTATTGTAGATTATGCTGAAATTGTCTCAATTTCTTTATTGCTCTTATTAACTAAGCCTACTAATACTTTTCCTGGACCAACTTCGGTAAAACTTGTTGCCCCATCAGCTATCATTTGTTGAACTGATTGTGTCCATTTCACAGCGCCTGTTAATTGTGCAATTAAGTTTTTCTTAATTTCTGTAGGGTCAGTTACGGCATTTGCAGTTACGTTTTGATAAACAGGGCATGTTGGAGTGCTGAAAGTAGTTGCTTCGATAGCAGCAGCAAGTTTTTCTCTTGCAGGTTCCATCATTGGTGAATGGAAAGCACCACCAACAGGTAAAATTAATGCACGTTTTGCACCAGCCTCTTTCATTTTTTCACAAGCTTCTTCTACAGCTTTTAATTCACCAGAAATTACTAATTGTCCAGGACAGTTGTAGTTTGCAGCAACTACGACACCATCAATCGAAGCACAAATATCTTCAACTACTTTATCTTCTAAATTTAAAACAGCTGCCATAGTACTAGGTGTAATTTCACAAGCTTCCTGCATGGCTAAAGCTCTTTGAGAAACTAATTTTAAGCCATCTTCAAATGATAAAGCTCCATTTACAACTAATGCTGAAAATTCTCCAAGTGAGTGGCCTGCAACCATGTCTGGTTTTACATCTAAAACTTTGGCTAAAATTACTGAGTGTAAAAAAACAGCAGGTTGTGTTACTTTGGTTTCTTTTAATTCTTCGGCAGTACCTTCAAACATAATATCTGTGATTCTGAAACCTAGTATTTCATTTGCTTTTTCGAATAATTCTTTAGCTACTTCAGATGATTCGTATAAATCTTTACCCATTCCAGTAAATTGGGCACCTTGTCCAGGAAAAACGTATGCTTTCATTATATAAATTTATAAGTTGATTTTTATTTATAATTAGCAAAAATACACATTTTTTTATGGCAAAATGATTTTGTATTTCTGCTCTTCAAATGATGATTTTATCAAAATCTTAATTTCTTAACACTAAATTATAGGTTCAGTTATTGTATTAAAGGTTTAGTTTGTATACTTTTGCGGCAATTATGAAAAGATTTTTAAAATATATCTTTTTCTTTTTTGCATCCTTATTGATTGGCAATGTCTTATTTGCTTATTCAATTGAGGAGAAGTCTTCTTTGAATAAAGTTGAAATTACTCAAGATTCGGCTTTACAGTTTAACACATCTGAAGCTGGATTAAAAACACATTACAAACATTATTTTTCTGCACTTGAAAAAAGCGGAGATGTAATTGAAGTTTCTGAAAACGAAAATGATACTGAAGATTATCACGTATCTGGTCAGTCGTTTACTACTACTGTTCACTATTTAAATTTCTTCTCTGGAATTCTTTCTGGGAATTATGATATTGTAGAAAAGAAAGGACTTGCTTCTTACAAGTTCCTGTCGTACTTGTCGACAATTGATTCTTTACATATTATTTTCTGTGTTTACAGAATTTGATTTACTACAATTAACATAACCTTATCTTGATAAGTAGCATCATCAATGTCATTATTGACACTGAAATGTATTTGCTATTATCTCCAAATTATTCCATTTATTATATTGATCATTATTATGGCTAAAAGAATTTTAATGCTAGTTAGCTTATGTGGCTTATTGTTTAGTGTAAGCTGCAACAGCAAAAAAGAAGAAAAAAAAGAAGAAACAAAATTTCTAGTAACAAGTCCTATTAAAAAGGATACTTTAATTACTAAATCATACGTTTGCCAAATCCAATCTATCAACCATATAGAATTAAGAGCTCAAGAAAGGGGTTATTTACAAAAGATTTTCGTTGATGAAGGTCAGTTTGTAAAAAAAGGGCAATTGTTGTTCCAAATTATGCCTAATCTTTATAGAGCAGAGGTGCAAAGAGCACAAGCTGAAGCAAATTTTGCTCAAATTGAATATCAAAACACTAAAAAACTTTCTGATAAAAATGTAGTTTCTCCTAACGAATTGGCAATGGCAAAAGCCAAATTGGATAAAGCTAATGCTGAATTATCTTTAAACAAAGTCCATCTACAGTTCACAGAAATCAGAGCTCCATTTGATGGGATTATAGACAAATTTCATGTTCGTTTAGGAAGTTTATTAGAAGAAGGAGAGTTATTGACAAACTTATCTGACAACAGTAAAATGTGGACATATTATAATGTTCCAGAGGCTGAATATTTAGATTATAAGTCTAAAGCAAACTCTAATGTTAAAACAAAGGTAAATCTGTTAATGGCCAACAATGAGATTTTTCCTTACACAGGTGTAGTTGAAACCATTGAAGCAGACTTTAATAACGAAACGGGTAATATTCCTTTTAGAGCTACTTTCCCAAATCCTAAAGGATTACTACGTCATGGTGAAACAGGAAGTGTACAAGTTAGTCTTCCGTTAAAAAATGCATTGTTAATTCCTCAAAAAGCAACTTTTGAAGTATTAGAGAAAAAATATGTATACGTAATTGATAAAAATAATGAGGTAAAATCTAGAGCAATAACTATTGCAGCTGAGTTACCACACATATTTGCAATCAGCAGCGGATTATCAGAAGGAGATAAAATCCTTTTAGAAGGTTTACGACTTGTTAAAGAGAACGAAAAGATTGAATTTGAGTTTGTAAAACCTCAATCTGTATTGTCTCATTTAGAGTTATACGCTGAATAATTTAATCGTAAACAAAAAGAGAAATGTTTAGCAAATTTATACATAGACCTGTATTTGCGATTGTAATTTCAATCATAATACTATTTGTAGGGTCTCTGGCAATTAAACAATTGCCAATTTCGCAATTTCCACAAATTGCTCCTACCACCGTAAATATTTTTATTGCTTACCCTGGAGCAAGTGCTGATGTTTTGGTTAAA
>CBFHBH010000283.1:0-3589 GCA_965653735.1 uncultured Flavobacterium sp.
CAAGCCCTTTTAATTTATACTGCTATTCCTTTATCTACTATTGGTGGTATCTTGTTTTTAGCGCTTCGAGGTATGCCTTTCAGTATTAGTGCCGGAATTGGATTCATCGCTTTATTCGGGGTTGCTGTATTGAATGGTATTGTCCTCATTGCCGAATTTAATGCCCAAAAACAAAGTGGTTTAGTCGATTTAAAAAAAATAGTAATGAACGGAACACAAAAAAGATTACGACCTATCTTAATGACTGCCTTTGTAGCTTCTTTAGGATTTTTACCTATGGCTATAAGCAACGGTTCTGGTGCCGAAGTACAACGTCCGTTAGCAACCGTAGTGATTGGTGGTTTGTTAGTAGCGACATTTTTAACGCTCTTTATTTTACCTATCTTGTTTATTTATTTTGAGAACAAAAAAGATTTTACTTTCCGTTTGGGTAAAAAAGCAATACCAATTCTCTTCTTGTTGTTTTCCATAACAGGATTTAGCCAAGAAACCATCAGTTTGGAAAATGCCATTGCCATGGGAATTCAAAAGAATAATTCCCTTCAAGCCGAAGCAAAAAAAGTGGCAATGAGCCAAGCATTAATAAAATCGGCCAATGAAGTTCCTTCTCTGACCCTAGTTGGAGAAGTAGGTCAACTCAATAGTGCGTATACCGATAACCGATTTGGGATTAGTCAAAATATTAGCTTCCCTCTGGTTAATGCCAAGAAAAAGCAATGGCTACAAAACCAAGCTGCAAGTTCCCAATTGTATTATAAAATGTCCGAAAACGAATTGAAAAGAGCCATTACACAAGCTTATTTTGATTTGAGTATAGTGATAGCGAAAGAAGAAGTCTACCAAAAAAGTGATTCTATTTATGGTGCTTTTTTGATAAAATCCAAATTGCGATTGCAACAAGGAGAAACCAATCTAGCAGAAAAAGCATCAGCACAATTATACAAATCTAAAGTAGAAAAAGAACTACGTGTTATTCAAACGGAAAAAGCACAATTGCTGCAAACATTGCAATTTTTATTACAATCGGAAGTCTCCTATGTCCCTCAGAAAAAAGACTTTAAAATTGCATTATTGCCCACTTCCGATTTTGCTTCTAAAAATCTTTATTTAGACCTTATAGAACAAGAAAAAATCACCAACAATTCTGCTATTGCAGTAGAAAAAGCACAATTGCTTCCTGAAGTCACTTTAGGATATTTTAGTACCACGATGAAAGGAAATGGTGCCGATAATAACTTTTATGGTAGCAGTAGTCGATTTAATTCGGTTCAAATTAATCTCGGAATTCCGGTTTTTACTGGTGCTAATAAAGCCAGAAGAGAAGCACTTCAAATTAACCGAGATTATTTAGAAAAAAAGAGCGAGGTACAAAAACAACAATTGCAAAACCAATACATCGGTTTTTATACAAAATATGAGAAAGATAAATTGTCCTTAGACAATTATGAACAACAAGCTTTACCAGACGCAGAGGCTATTTCTAAAACTGCAAATGCGCAATTCTTTAACGGAGAAATCAATTTTTTAGAATGGGCTGTACTCACCAGTCAAGTCACAGAAGCTAAAATAGATTATTACAATCTGGTAAAATCTGTTAATGACAATATCATCCAAATTTTATACTACCAACAATAAGCAATAGCAAAATGAAAAATATAGCACTAATATTCGCAGTTCTTTTTACTTTTTACGCTTGTAAAAAAGACAACGGCAGCCAAAATAAAGAAACTTCTGTCAATGAAATGGAAGTGACATTAACCCCAAATCAAATCAAAAATACGAAAATCACTATTGGGGTTTTAGAACAAAAACCAGTTTCCGGAATTTTAAAAGTGAATGGTAAAATAACTTTATCACCCGAAGGAATTGCAACCGTAAGCATGCCTCTAGGAGGGTATGTTACTGCCATAAAAGTAATGCCTGGAATGCCTGTAAAAAAAGGACAATTACTGGCTGTTTTAGAAGACCAACAATATGTACAATGGCAACAAGATTATTTGTCTACCAAGCAACAAATCAATTTTGCTTCTAAAGATTACAATCGACAAAAAGAACTAAATGCTTCTAAAGCAGTAAGCGATAAAACATTCGAAATTTCGCAAAGCGAACTGGCCAAATTGCGTATTACCCAAAAAGCTTTAGAAGAAAAGCTTCGTTTAATCCATATCAATCCGGCAACGCTTTCGGCTGAAAAAATCTCAAAAGCTGTGTCTATATATGCCCCAATTGGTGGTTTGGTATCAAAGGTTGCCGTGAATTTAGGAAAGTATGTCAATCCAACCGATATGCTTTTTGAAATTCAAAACAATCAAAATATGTATTTGACCTTGAATGTTTACGACAAAGACGCTACGAATTTAGCCATCGGACAAAAAATCAAAGCCTACACAAATAATGATGATTTTACCTATTCGACCAGTGTTTTATATGTCAATAAAAATTTAAATGCCGAAAATGCGGTGGAAGTAATTGCCCGAATCACCAATAGCAATGGAAAACTAATCGCTGGAAATTATATGAATGCCGAAATTGCTTCCTATAACAACAATGCTTTCGTGGTACCCAATTCGGCAATTGTACTTTTTGAAGGCAAAAACTATGTGTTTGTTTCTAAAAATGAAACCACTTTTTTAATGACCGAAGTTCAATTAGGAACAAAAACCAATACGGTTTCAGAAATTACCAACGCAGAGGAATTTAAGGATAAAAAAATCGCATTAACCGATGCCTATACGTTATTAATGGTATTAAAAAACAAAGAAGAATAAGGAAAAATAAAGACGGTCTTACCGTCTTTATTTTTTATAAAAATGAATACCTCACACCTATAAAACTTCTAACACCTTGGTTGGGTCCATAAACATAGGAAGGGTCAAAAGTTAAGGCATACGGATTGTCTGGAGTTTGTACAGCATTACCATTACTGTCAAATGTTACATTCTTATCAAATGGATCATGAGAACGAGCAATAATAAATGGATTCCCTTTATTTGGTGTCCAATTCAACAGGTTTTTAATCCCAAAATAAACCTCACAATTCTTAATTTTAGAAATTGTAAATTGAATATTTTGAATACTATATGTAGAAGAATATGGTTTTCTCGGGTCGAGATTTCCTAATAATGGAAGTTTCATAGGTCCGTATAAATTTCCAGTATAGTCAATCGATAAGAACCATTTTGGGATAGCATATGAAATAGACCATGTTCCCGAAAAATTTTCCGTTAAAACCTGTTTTGTTTTTATCTTGTTTTCTGTTTTAGTGACCTCTAAATAACTGGCTCCAATTGTGGCTTTTATACCGTTCCCCAAAATCACATCAAGGTTGGTACTTATTCCTTTGGAAACGGCAAAACCATTAAGATTTTTGTAAATTATCTGGTTCGGATTTGTTTCATAATCAGGAAGAATAGAGTTCGTAAAATACGTATACCAAGCCGTAGTTTCAACTCCAATAAAACTTCCGTCGTTAAGATACAATTTCTTTAAAAAGTTCACATTAGCATTATAGGAACGTTCCGGTTTTAAATCTTCTAAAACAATGACATCGCGGGAACCTGTTAAGGCAGCATGTTCTTCGGTAAACAAA
>CBFHBH010000284.1:0-3578 GCA_965653735.1 uncultured Flavobacterium sp.
AATAATTTGCGCATTATTTATTATCTTTACTCTCACTTCATGTGGTCCTCATCGTATGAAATGCGGACCCCGAAGATGTGAAATAAAAAATCAAAACAATCATAATCATGAAAAAAATAGTTTTACTGTTACTAACGCTAGTATCGTTTAGTGTAAGCGCACAAGAAAAAAAGAAAGAAATCAAAGATCAAGTTGTAGAAGCATCTTGTGGTCAATGCAATTTTGGAATGACTTCAAAAAAAGGATGTGATTTAGCAGTAAAAATAGATGGCCATTCGTACTTTGTAGAAGGAACAAAGATTGACCAACATGGGGATGCACATGCTGAAAATGGATTTTGCAATGCTGTGAGAAAAGCAAAAGTTAGTGGCGAAATCAAAAATGATAAAATTATAGCAACTGATTTTGCATTGGTTGACGAAAAAACAAAAAAATAGTTCTTGAACCTTCTTCTAGAAAACATAGCAAAACACGTTTCACTCACTTCACAAGAGCAGGAACGTGTTTTATCTTTTACAGAACCTTTACAATTCAAAGCTAAAACCATACTTCTTAAATCAGGTGAAGTTTGTACCCATTCCTATTTTGTAACCAAAGGTATTATTCGTAGTTATAACATGGATGAAAATGGTGTCGAACATGTAGTAAGTTTTGCTTGTCCGGGTTGGTGGATTGCCGATATGTATAGTTTTCTATCACAACGCCCAGGCCAATTATACATCGAAGTGAACGAAGACGCCGAAGTCCTTGCCATATCTAAAGAAAATCAAGAAAAAATGTATTCGGAAGTTCCTAAACTAGAACGTTTCTTCCGCATTATCATAGAAAACTCCTTAGTTGCGAGCCAGCAACGTCTTATCGACAACATGAGCTTTACTGCCGAAGCTCGTTATGATAAATTCCTTAAAAAATTTAACGATTTGGCACATTGCATTCCTCAAAAGCAAATTGCCTCTTATATAGGAGTAACTCCTGAATTTTTCAGTAAAATGAAAGCGCGACTTTTGAAGAAATAATTCTAAAACAAGGAAGTTCTTCTTTCAACTTTTGACTTCAGAAATATTTCTTAATCTAGGTTAAGTGTCCGCCCCTACCTCCTATCATAACTTTGTCCTATCAAAATGAACAAGTTATGAACCGAAAAGATTTTATCCGAAAAGTAGCTTTAGGTAGCGGAGCAATTCTAACAGGAACTGCTTTAGCTAAAAAAACTACAGAATCCGAAAAAGAAGCCATCGGATTCAATCACATCCAAAACACAAATTCAAAAATTATGGAAAATATCGTTTTACACAAAGCAGACACACGCGGTAATGCTAATCATGGTTGGTTACAAAGTTTTCACACCTTTAGTTTTGCTAATTATTTTAATCCAGAGCGAATGAATTTTGGAGTACTTCGAGTACTTAATGACGACACCGTTTCTGCTGGAATGGGTTTTGGCAAACACCCGCATCAAGACATGGAAATCATCAGTATTCCGCTTGAAGGTGATTTAGAACACCAAGACAGTATGGGTAATAAAACTGTGATTAAAAATGGTGACATTCAGGTTATGAGTGCCGGAACTGGAGTACAACACAGCGAATACAATAAAAATGAAGATAAAGCCGTAAAATTTCTTCAAATTTGGGTTATTCCTAACAAAAAAGGGGTTACTCCACGCTATGACCAAATTACTCTGAATCAAGAGGATCGTCATAATAAATTACAGCAAATCCTATCTCCAAACGCAGATGATGCTGGAGTTTGGATTCATCAGGATGCTTGGTTTCATTTAGGAAAATTTGATAAAGATTTCACAACTGAATATACTTTTAAAAAAGAAGGTAATGGGTTGTATGTTTTTGTATTAAATGGAGATATAACAGTTGGTGGACAAGTTTTAAACAAAAGAGACGGTTTAGGAATTTGGAATACTGAAAATGTAACTATCAAAGCAGATTCTGATGCTGAATTTTTGTTAATGGAAGTTCCAATGAATATCTAAAATTTCTTAATCTAGGTTAAGTATCTGAATAACAACCTCAACATAACTTTGCCTTATCAAATTAGAATAATAAAATTTAAAAAAAATAATTATGTCAACAACAAAATGGTCAATAGACCCAACACACTCAACAATAGGTTTTAAAGTAAAACACATGATGTTTACTAATGTATCTGGAAAATTTGAAAACTATGATGCAAACATTGTGACAGAAGGTGACGATTTTACAAAATCAAACATTGAATTTTCTGCAGATATCAATTCTATTGATACTCGTAATGCAGACCGTGACAATCACTTAAAAAGTGCTGATTTCTTTGATGCAGAAAATCATCCAAAAATGACATTCAAAGCATCATCATTAACAAAAATTGATGATGAAAACTACGAAATTGCAGGAGATTTATCAATGAGAGGCGTAACCAAGTTCGTAAAACTTCCAGCAGAATTTAGCGGATTAATGACTGATCCATGGGGTAATACTAAAGCAGGTTTAAATATTTCAGGAAAAGTAAACCGTAAAGATTGGGGATTAAACTGGAACTCAGCTTTAGAAACTGGTGGTGTTTTAGTAAGTGAAGATGTAAAGTTAGATATCGAATTACAATTAATTAAACAATAAGTAAGTTAAGTTTTTGGTTTGTTTATAATAACCCTGTGTTTTTGAAACATAGGGTTATTTTTTTATAAAGAAATTTAAAAATAAGAAATAGAAATTGTTTAAAAAAGCGATTCAAATCTCATTACCAAGTTTTTTAAATATAACATATTAGCTTTGTATAACAAAATAATTTTGTAAATTTAGCTAAGAAAGAATACTACCACTTTTGTGCTAACTTACCTTATCTTTCCATTAAACTCATATCCAAAATTGTATTTTTCTTAGTTATAAACCAAAACTTCATGTTATGGACAATTCTGCACAAATAATTGTAGACTATAAGCTTAAAATCTTACTTATATCTAAAGGAATAATTGATAAAATGCATACATTTTACTATAAGAATATAGATAATGAGCCCTCTCTTGAAATCTCAAATCGATTTAAAGATCTCTTTAGTTACGAAATTGAAAAGTTTGAGCATGAATATGCAAGGGTTATTCCTCCTGAGCTAAAAAACTCACCTTTTGATTTTATTCCTTACAATTTTTCATTACGCTTATTAATAGATTTAAAAAAAGAATACATTTATCTTATTGAAAAAATTAACGAAAAAGAGTAAAAACAATAAAAAAACAAAATCATATTTTTTTCAATCAATTCAATAAGATTTTGAAAAAGTGTCTTTTTTTCCTGCGCCATGGCTTGGTTGTTTTATCAATGCGAAATTATTCTAAAACTTTTTTATAACTTTAAGACTACAAAAAGACTAAACATGGATTTGGATATAAAACTTTACAACGACAAACAAGAACCAGAAGAAAAGTTTATTTGCCAGACTTTAGAAAAAGAAATCAACAAAGGTCTTCCAGAAGCTGAAAATAAAGTGTGGCATGCACATCCTGTTTGGTTTTTAGAAGGGAATCCTATTGTAGGCTACAGCAAACAAAAAGACGGAATTCGATTAATGTTTTGGAGTGGTATGGA
>CBFHBH010000285.1:0-3564 GCA_965653735.1 uncultured Flavobacterium sp.
TCCCATTTTTCTATCAGTTATTATTATATTTTCAATGAAATATTTTTCAAATTGTATTTGTTGAATATAAGAATTATACTACATTAGCTTTTTAATAAAAGCCGTGTAATGCATTTATTTTATCAGCCAGAAAAGTTACCGACACAAACACAAAGTGTAAAGAAAGTTTTTGAAGTTATCCATAAACAATATACTGAAAATATGTTGGAAAAGACACTTCAGTATGATATGGAAATAACATTGCTAGGGCAGGTGAGTACAGAGTCCTTTGGCTATGAAATGGATAGAAAAAACCTGTTGATTGATAATGAAGAACCCAATACGGTTTTCGAACAATTAGCAGTAGAGTGCGGAAAAGCTTTGTTTCCTATCCGATTTTCTGCTAATCATGAAGGAGATGTTATGTATATATATAATTATGTAGACATACTTGAGCGCTGGCAAATTACTAAAAGAGAATTACTGAATTATTACGAGGGTGATATGGCAGTTGGTTATATAAAATGCAACAATGACAACTTGAAGAATCAGGATATAATTAAGAAACTTATAACTAATCAGTTGTTTGCTTACTTCTTTTTAAATCCTTTGCAGAAAAACGCCCAAGAAGTTACTACAGCAGTCATTTGGAAGACAGCTCCCTTTATGGATTTTGAAGGTATTATTCCGATGCAAAAAGTGATTAAAAATGATGTTCCTGGCGAATTGATTTTACAGTCTGATTCTCCATTTATAAAAATTGAAGCTAAGTACACTTTCGATGAAAGAAATAAAAGTATAGATTCTTGTACTTCTTCTATTGTTCAGGATGACAATACTAAAATTGAATTGTCTTTTATAACCAAGCAAGTTGAAGTGTCACAAAATTAATGGTAGTATGTGTAATAATTTAATGAAGAAGCCATGTCAGAAAAACATTTAGTATGCCAAGGAGCCATTTGCCAATGTAAGTTTGGTAGTACTCCAGATAAATTAAAAGTTAAAACACAAAAAAAGACTTTTATAAATGATCCAGAGGGTAGTAACAAACTTATGGCTACAAATAAAGACATAGGCCAAACCTTTGAGAAAAACACTTTTGGTCCATGCAAACAACAACCTATTCCTGGAGGTTATAAAACATGCCAAGCACAGGTTACACAATGGAGTGGTTTTTACGATAAAATTACGTTAGATGAAAACAAGGGTAAAGCACTTATGGAAAGTAGTAAGGCTACTTGTCCTATTGGCGGCCCTGATTGTATTACAATAACAGATCATGGCCAAAAAGCAAAACCAAGTCAACAACAGGCCAGAAAGACTAATGCTACAGCAACCAATCAGCTAAATCCTGCTGTGGATACCGCTGCTTACAAATTAGAACAGGAACAGGAGCAAACAAATCACGCTGATTAATAAATATAAACATGTGGATTCAATCCTAAATAGTGTCGAATTTTGAAAAATATTTTTGAAATACTAATCACAGTAGTTTTATTATTTCTTTTTAGTTGTAAAGAAAATGAAATTGCAAAAAACAATCAAGAAAAGATAAAAATTGATACTGTTGCTACATTAGAGATAAAAGATGCTGTAGGTAAAAGGACACTGGAAAATAAAGAATGCATTCAAAAGTCTAATTATACTCTTCCTTATTCGCAAAAAATAGATATTGATAAAGTAAAATACGAAACTAGTAATTGTAGAATCGAGGGTATAGATGAGTTGCTTTGTGAAGATGAAACTTTACGTTATATATCTTTACCTAATTTCGAAAATAGAAAAGTAATATTAGTTCCTGTGGATTGTGGGGATTTTAATTATAGATTTTACTTAGTAACAATTTTTGAAAACAAACTCCTTTCTAAACTTTATGTAGAGGGAGAATGGTATGAACCTGGAGACGATTCTTATAAAGAAATAACAAGTTTTTCAATAGATGAAGATTATGTAATTACAGTTACAAAAAAGTCTTTAGAAAAAGGTAAAAACACTGCAACAGAATCTATAAAGTATTCAATTGATTCAGATGGTAATATCGCAAAGGAATAAGTTTTTTTAAATTTAATTTAAGGTGGCTGAGCGTAGTCGAAGCAAACCTTTTAACCAAACTTTAAGGAAATGAAACTCTCTTACACTTTACCTTTGCAATAAAAAACATGAACTCTAAACTTACACTAGATATTTGGTCAGATATGCTTTGTCCTTTTTGTTTTATAGGAAAGAAGAATCTTGATAAGGCATTAGCACAATTTCCGCATAAAAATGATGTAGATATTCGTTGGCACAGTTATCAGTTGGCTCCCAATTTAGAATATAATCCTAATAAAGATGCGCATCAGGCATTGGCAGATCATAAAGGTATGCCTTATGAAACAGCAAAACAACTTAATACTCAAGTGGCTCAAATGGCAGCCCAAGCAGGAATAAAATTTGATATTGATAATATGAAATGGGCCAATTCATTTGCAGCACATCGATTATTGCAATTGGCTAAAACTAAAGATAAAGCTCACGAGTTAGAAGAGCGGTTGTTTGAAGCAGTTTTTGTTAAGGGTGAAAATATAAGTGATACCCAGCAATTGATTAGTATTGCTAAAGAATTAGGATTATCAGAAATTGAAGCTGAAAAAGCAATTACAACGGAAATATTTACAGAAGCTGTACAAGAAGACATTCGAAATTCGCAGTATGTGGGATTAAGAGGTGTTCCTCATTTTGTAATTAATGATGAAGCTACTTTTAGTGGGGCTTTACCTCCAGAAAGTTTTTTACAAATCATTATGCAATATCACGAGAAATGGAAAAACAATCAAGATCTTTCTATTGACACAACAGGTCAAAGCTGTTATATAGAAGGAAATTGCGATTAAAGCTAAATAAAAAACTATCCTTATATTTGACCACGAACTACTTCATTTAAAGTTTTCGGGGCTATCTAATTAATACTATTTTGAATTCATTAAATACCATTTTCCCAGTGCTTTTTTATATCCTTTTGGGATTGGTGCTTCTATTGGTAGTTGCTTTAGTATACCTCACAAAACGTTTATGGAATGCCGAAAAGGAAAAGGCAATTTATGCTGCACAATTCAAACAGTTGGAAAGCCAAATGAATTCGGTACAACTGGAAAATCTGGAATCAAGACTCAATCCGCATTTGTTTAAAAACATATTGAATTCGATACAATCACACGCGTATCAAACGTATTTTGCCTTAGATAAGCTAGCCAATGTACTGGATTATATTTTATATGAAAGCAAAAACAAATAAGTAACACCCAAAGAAGAAATTGATTTTGCCTTGAGCCTAATCGAAATCAATAAAATAAAAATAAGTCCGTTGTTTGAGCTTAAAGTCAGAACTAAAATTGACGATACTGAACCTCTGTATGAACAGCGATTATTGGCACCGCTTATTTCTATCGATTTGATTGAAAATGCTTTTAAACATGCCGATCTTCAAAGTGAAGACGCTTTTATATCTATCGTTTTTGAATTTAAAAACAATACTTTTTCACTTTCTGTTTCCAATAAAATTTCTGCTAAATCACCTATAAAAAAAGACAATAGTGGATTTGGTTC
>CBFHBH010000286.1:0-3553 GCA_965653735.1 uncultured Flavobacterium sp.
GTCGGTGAATCTCACGGGGAACGGGCGTGCGGAGCGGATCGAAGTCGTGCGCGTAGACCTCACCCGCCGGCAAGCCGACTTCCGCGTCGCCGATGAGAAGAAACCGAAGAAGCCGCAAAAGGACAAACCGCCAGTATTCAGAAATTAGGAGGTTACACCGTTTCTACCAATCATCCAGAAGAAAATTTAATTCCTTCGGCAAAAAAAGCACTTGAAAAAGCATCCCACTTAGGTTTTGAAGGATTAGTTAAAAATCAAAAACAAGCTTGGGCAAAAATTTGGGAAATGAGCGATATTACCATTGATGGAGATGTAAAAGCCCAACAAGGAATTCGCTTCAATATTTTTCAATTAAACCAAACCTATTTAGGGAAAGATTCTCGTTTAAATATTGGTCCAAAAGGATTCACTGGTGAAAAATATGGTGGTTCAACCTATTGGGATACCGAAGCCTATTGTATTCCTTTTTATATGGCGACCAAAGATCAGCAAGTAGCTCGAAATCTATTAGCATATCGTTACAATCAATTGGATAAAGCGATTGAAAATGCTGAAAAATTAGGCTTCAAAAATGGTGCAGCTTTGTATCCAATGGTGACCATGAACGGTGAAGAATGCCATAACGAATGGGAAATCACGTTCGAAGAAATCCATCGTAACGGGGCTATAGCGTTTGCCATTTACAATTATTACCGCTTCACAGGTGACTATAGCTACATTCCTGAAAAAGGATTGGAAGTGCTAATAGGAATTGCTCGTTTTTGGCATCAAAGAGCTACTTATTCAACCAAAAGGGAACAATATGTAATTCTTGGCGTTACAGGTCCTAATGAATATGAAAATAACGTGAATAACAATTGGTACACAAATTACATTGCCAAATGGTGTATTAACTATGCTTTGGAACAAGTTGAAAAAGTCAAAAGCGAATATCCTACGGATTATGCTCGTATCATGCACAAAGTGAACTTGCAAAACGAGGAAATAAATGGTATGAAGGAAGTTGCAAATAAAATGTACTTCCCATATTCAAAAGAACACCATGTGTATTTACAGCAAGATGGTTTCTTAGATAAAGAATTAATTACAGTTGCCGATTTAGATAAATCACAACGACCAATTAACCAGAAATGGTCTTGGGATCGTATTTTACGTTCACCTTATATCAAACAAGCAGATACTTTACAAGGATTTTATTTCTTCGAAGATCATTTCTCAAAAGAAGAATTAGAACGGCACTTTGATTTCTATGAGCCATTCACCGTTCACGAAAGTTCATTGTCGCCTTGTGTACATTCCATTCAGGCTGCCGTTTTAGGTCGTATGGAACAAGCTTATACTTTTTATTTGCGCACTTCTCGTTTGGATTTAGATGATTACAACAAAGAAGTTCATGAAGGATTGCATATTACCTCAATGGCAGGGACTTGGATGAGTATCGTTGAAGGTTTTGGAGGTATGCGTGTTAAAAAAGGAAAACTGACTTTTGAACCTCGGATTCCAGCGCAATGGAAAGGCTATTCATTCAAAGTAAATTTCAGAAATTCAATTGTAAAAGTTGAGGTTAACCATGACGGAACTAAAGTTTCTGTTGAAGGTGATAAATCAATTGAAGTCATCGTTAATGGTGCATCACAACTAGTTAAAAATTAAAATTATGTGTAAATATTTTGTTTCGGTCATTATCGCTTTAGTATCTGTTTTAGGTATTTCGGCACAAGAACTGAAATCTCCCAACGGGAACTTTAAAATGGTTTTTGCTTTGGCCAATGATGGTACACCATCATACCAGCTTTTTTATAAAAATAAAGAAGTGGTAAAACCAAGTAAACTTGGATTGGAGTTGCAAAAAGATACTAAATCATTGTTGAATGATTTTAAAATTGTTGAAGCCAAAGAAAGCACTTTCGACGAAACATGGAAACCGGTTTGGGGTGAAGAAGCTTCAATCCAAAACCATTACAACGAATTAGCTATTCGACTGAAACAAAATACTACCGACAGAGATATTATTATAAAATTCAGATTATTTAATGAAGGATTAGGATTTAGATATGAATTTCCTGAACAAAAGAATCTGACGTATTTCATCGTAAAAGAAGAGCGTACCGAATTTGCCATGACAGGAAATCATACGGCGTTCTGGATTCCTGGTGATTATGATACGCAAGAATACGATTACACTGAAAGCAAACTTTCTGAAATAAGAGGTTTGTTTAAAAAGGCAGTTACGGATAACGCCTCTCAAAAACAATTTTCAGATACTGGTGTACAAACTTCACTAATGATGAAAACTGCTGATGGATTGTATATTAATATTCATGAAGCAGCTTTGATTAATTATTCATGTATGCACTTGAATTTAGATGATAAAAATTTTGTTTTCCAATCACACTTGGCTTCTCGCATGACATTAAACTTAAACGAGCCTTCAAAAATTGAAGATACGTCTTGGATTAAACCCGTTAAATATGTTGGTGTTTGGTGGGAAATGATTACAGGTAGAAGTTCTTGGGCATATACTGATGAGGTTCCTTCGGTACATTTAGGTGTAACCGATTTTACAAAAACAAAACCCAACGGAAAACACGCTGCCAATACAAAACACGTGAAAGAGTATATCGATTTTGCAGCTTTACACGGATTTGATGCGGTTTTAGTAGAAGGTTGGAACGAAGGTTGGGAAGACTGGTTTGGTCATGAAAAAGATTATGTGTTTGATTTTCTAACACCATACCCTGATTTCGATGTAAAAGGTATTCATGATTATGCAAAATCCAAAGGAATCAAAATGATTATGCATCACGAAACTTCAGGTTCTACCAGAAATTATGAGCGCCATTTAGATAAAGCATTCAAATTTATGAATGACAATGGTTACGAAGCGGCTAAAACTGGTTATGTGGGTAACATTTTGCCATTAGGCGAACATCATTACAGTCAATCCATATTAAACCATTATCAATATGTAGTTGAAAAAGCAGCTGATTATAAAATTATGATAAATGCTCACGAAGCGGTGCGTCCGACAGGAATTTGCAGAACCTATCCAAATATGATTGGAAATGAATCGGCTCGCGGAACAGAATTCCAAGCCTTTGGAGGTTCAAAAGCAAATCATACTACGATTTTACCTTTTACAAGATTAATGGGCGGCCCGATGGATTATACTCCAGGCATCTTCGAAATGGATATTACTAAATTAAATCCAGGAAATAATTCTCATGTAAATACAACGTTGGCCAATCAGTTAGGATTATATGTTGTTATGTATAGTCCATTGCAAATGGCGGCAGACTTACCTGAAAATTACAACCGATTTTTAGATGCTTTTCAATTTATAAAAGACGTACCAGTAGATTGGGCAACGTCAAAATATCTAGAAGCTGAACCAGGATATTACATTACTATTGCTAGAAAAGATAAAAACTCAAATAATTGGTTTGTGGGTAATTCAAACGGGTACAATGCCAGAACATCAAAGGTAAACTTGGATTTCTTAGAGAAAGGAAAAAAATACGAAGCAACAATTTATGCAGATGCAGATAATGCC
>CBFHBH010000287.1:0-3552 GCA_965653735.1 uncultured Flavobacterium sp.
AGAAGCAGCAATGATTCTTGGGAAATCAACTTTTTCTATTTTTTCAGTTTTTACAAACAATGTGGAAAGCCAAAATAAAAGCATTGATCCTCCTACACGTAAAAAAATAAACCCGAAAGCATCTATGTAAGTGGGCATTACATCTTTAGCAATGGTAAATGTTACGCCATAAATAATCGAAACCAATGTAGCGGCCACAAGAGCCCAATTTCTTTTACTCATTGTTCAAAAATTGAATAGCTGCATCAACAGTTTTAGCACTGTTTCCAATAAATATTTTTCCGTCAGCAATAATCACCGGACGAGATAAAAAAGTATAATGTTCTAAAATGTATCTTTTAAAGTCAGCTTCTGTAAGTTTTTCGTCTTTCAAGCCCATTTCTTTATATAAAGTGGCTCTTTTGCTAAAAAGCACTTCGTAACTTCCAGCCATTTTTTGCATTTCTTCCACCTGTTTTACAGTCATCGGTTCGGTTTTGATGTCTTGTAATTCGAAAGTGTCAAGGTTTGGTAATGATTTTAAAATGCGTTGACAAGTGCTACACGTTTTTAAGTAATATATTTTTCGCATTATTTTATTTTTAAATATTTATCAGCTTCGTTATAAGAAATCAGTAATTCGATTGGTCCTTCTGCATACGAAGCAACTTCATATTGATTGTAAACCAGTTTTACGCCTTCTTTGGTAAGGAAGATGTTTTTTGGTAAATGAAAAACTTCGTTTGTAAACCAATAACCAGTTTCATTGATATTAGCATTTTTGGGAATATCTTGTTGTTTTCTGAATTTTTCCTCAGCTAGTTTTGTAAATCCTTTAAGGTTCGAAAATAAATTTTCTTTTTTAATCTGTTTACCAGTTTTAGTATCAATGAAAAATGAAAATGAAGCTCCGTTTCCATGAGCTCCACCAGTAAAAGCATAGAAATCGACTGTCAGGTTTAATAACTTTGAGGATTGGTAGTTAATAGTTGCATTGGCTATACCTTCCCATGCAGTAAAATAGTCAACATCTTCTTTTAAAAATTTGTTATAATCTGTTATGAAATTATTGCAAATTTCATCAAAATTTCTTGGTTCATGAAGAGAATCGTTAGTAAAAATAGAATTGATTCTTTTTAATAATAATTTGTCAATACTATCTGTAACCACAGATTTTGATTTAAAAAATGGAACCTCAATTTTTATTTTAGTTGTGTCAGACTTATGTATGCTATACTTTTCGAATTTTTTTATTTCAAAAGTCAAAGTATCAATTCCTGATTTTACTGAGTCATTTTTGGTAATTGTTTTTTCAAATTCTGTAGTTGGATTTTCCTTTTTACAGCTAATAAAAATACTGGCAAGAAGCGCAAAGTAAAATAATTTCCTCATGTTAAAAGTGTATTAAAATCTTTTACAAAATTAACTTTTTAACTTTATGGTTGGAGGTTTTGATTTATTTTTGAAAAAAAATAAAGTATGGGTATTTTTACAAAAGAAATTTCTATTCGTTGGTCTGATCTTGACCCGAATTTTCATATGCGCCACAGTGCTTTTTATGATTTTGGAGCACAACACCGTATCGAAGTGTTGGAACAGCATGGTTTAACCATGAAAGTGATGCAACAGCAATCTTTTGGGCCAGTTTTGTTCCGAGAAGAAGCAATTTTCAGAAAAGAAATTCATTTAAGTGATACAATTACGATTACAACCAAGATGGGAAAAATGAAAGCAGACGCTTCGCGCTGGACAATTGTCCATGAATTGAAGAACCAAAGAGATGAACTTTGTGCAGTAATTAGTGTTGATGGAGCCTGGATGGACACAAAGCTGAGAAAATTAGCAAGTCCAACTCCGCAAATTGTTGTTGATGTAATGAATGCTTTCCCTAAAACTGAAGATTTTATACAACTATAACTATGCAAACAACTTTTAAAATTAACCTTTTATCACGCAATGTTCTTTTGAAATTTTTGGAAGGCCACACATTAGAGCAATTAAATAAAGTTCCGGAAGGATTCAGTAATAACCTAATCTGGAATATTGGTCATATCGTAGTCGTACAGCAAATGCTGGTTTACAGATTGTCGGGATTACCCATGATGATTTCAGATGCAATGGTTGCTAAATACATGAAAGGGACAAAACCCGAAACCGAATCAAAACATTGTTATTTATGACTTTGGAGCAATCTAAAAAAGATTTTGAAAATGATATCTTCAAAACCTATACCGAATTTACTACATCAGCTGGATATACGGTTACAAGTGCAAAGGATGCGATGGAATTTAATAATTACCACGAAGGAATGCACACAGGAATTATGATGCAAATCAAAAAATTTCTTTAATAATGTTAAAACTCCCCAAAAGAAAAAACAAAAAAATTTCTCAGGGGAGTTTCTCTTGAATTAAGCAACTCTTTCTTCTTTTTTAAGAATGATATTTTCTTTTAGTTCTACAACTGGAAGCTTAAGCTTAAATAGTTTTCGTTTATGCAAGTAAATTTTCAAACGGAGTTTGTATAAATCATACACTATTATTATAACCAATACTAAACTTACAAGATAGAACATCTTGAAACCTAGGTAAACATAAGTAAATCCAGCCAGCACTGCACCCATAAGGTAAAATACGGTTATTGATAATAATAGTTTAGCCCTTTGTTTTAATGTTTTGTTATTTCTGAATTCTTTCTTGGTAAACATCGAGAACAAAATCCCTAAATCGGTTGTTGTGCCTGTTAAGTGAGTGGTTTTTATTGAAAAGTTAGAAATACTTGCTGTTAAACCATTTTGCAACCCCATAGCAAATAACATAATGGCTAAAAGAATTTCGGTCTCTGCTAAAGTTTCTCCATAGAAGTTATCGCCGTAAATACTCACAGTAATTAAGCAAAGTATTTCCAGAATCAATGGAATGGAATGGGCAATATAGCTGTTCTTATGGTTAAGATGTATCACTGCCAAGTTTGAAACGAAACTCCCTAAAAAGAATAATAAAATCCAGGATAAAACTACAACTGTCTGGTATAAATTTCCTTTTACAATTTCTGAAGCAAGAACTGCATAATGTCCCGTTATATTTGATGAGAATGAAAAGAATAGCAGTAGCGAACCGATATTGATCATCCCAGCAGAAAATGCGGATAATGAACCAAGTTTGAGATTGTCTGAATGTGATCTGCTGTTACTGTATTTTCTAAGCATCTTTACTTGTTTTTTTCAAATGTTAAGCGGGCAATGCCCCGTATATCTGTGTTTGTGTTAAAATTGAGTACGAGTTTATTGTCTGATATTTCTGTAAGGTTATAATTTTCTACAGTGTTATCATTGTACTTTAACTCGAGAATGTTTCCTCTGCCTTTAATCGTCCAGGTTATTTCTTTTGTTGTGTTCTTTCCTTTCAGAATTAATTTTTTGTTGGGTTTAAAAATCCATTTTTCGGCTTTATGAATGACAAGGTTTTGACTGGCGATTTCTTTAACATAACCAGAAACATTATTGAAGTCTTTACTTACAGTGTCGTTTTTGTCGACCTTTTCATATTCCCAAATTGATTCTTTCCAAACGCC
>CBFHBH010000288.1:0-3538 GCA_965653735.1 uncultured Flavobacterium sp.
GAAGTTGGTTCAAAATTGATGATGTAATTCCGTACGGAACTGTTATCGTTATGAGTCACTTAACTTTATGTCTTTTAATAAGTATTTATTTTGTAACTGTAGAATTTAAAGAAACCCAAAACCAACCTGCCTTAAGCTAATTTTATGAGTAATTATTTAAAGATCTTCGCTGGAATAAGTGTGTTCTATCTTATTCTATTATTTATTGGACAAGATGAAATCGCTTGGTATCTAAAACCAATTTTACTTCCTTTTTTAATTTTAGAAACATATTCATCTGAAAATTTTAAAACCAAAAACTTACTGCTTTCGGCTTTGTTTTTTTCATGGATTGGAGATATAATTTTAATGTTTGCAGATAAAGGTGAATTGTATTTTATCTTCGGTTTGGTTTCGTTCCTTATTGCACATATTATATTTATCCTATTATTTACAAAACAAGAAAAAGAAAACACAACAACAAACAAATTGTTTTGGGTAGGCTTAATCATCGTTGGAATCTATCTTTTTGGAATGTTATCCCTACTCTACCCTAGTTTAGGTGATTTAAAAATCCCTGTAACTGTTTATGCAATTACGATATCAACCATGCTTTTAATGGCCATAAAAGGGTATTTTAATTGGAGTAAACCAAATAATCTAACAGTTTTATTAGGGGCTTTAATTTTTGTTTCTTCAGATAGTATTTTGGCAATAAATAAATTTCATTCTGAACTGCCAAAATCAGGCTTTTTAATTATGATTACCTATATTGTTGCTCAATTTCTAATAACAAAAGGCATTTTAAGTTTGAACAGAAAATAAAAAAAGGCTTGTCGCTGACAAGCCTTTTTTTATTACTCTTGAATATATTAGTGAGGCAATCTATCTTTCAAAACTCCGTATAAAAAAGTTCCTAGCAAAGCACCAACTAAAATAACTCCAACACTCATAAACCCTGCTCCTATCAGTATAAAAATTGGTCCCGGACAAGAGCCTACTAAAGCCCATCCTAAACCAAAAAGAGTTCCTCCAATCCAGTATCTTATTGATCCTTTTTCTTTATCTAAAATTTCGATTGGCAAACCATCAATATCTTTCAAGTTCTTTCTTTTTATAATTTGAATTCCAATAACTCCAGTAAAAATTGCTACTCCTATAATTCCATACATATGAAATGATTGAAATTGAAACATTTCATAAATTCTATACCATGAAACGGCTTCACATTTTGTTAATACAATTCCAAAGAAAAAACCAATAAGCAAAAATTTAAATAACTTCATGATTAATTAAAAATTAGAGGTAAAACAAAATGAGAAACTATTAATCCTCCCACAAAAAATCCTATTACAGCTTTTAAGGAAGGTAATTGTAAATTACTTAGTCCAGAAATAGCATGTCCAGATGTACACCCTCCTGCATAACGAGAACCAAAGCCTATAAGCAATCCTCCAATCAATAAAATAGTCATCATTTTAGGAGAACTAAACACTTGCATTCCGAATAATGCATCTGGTGCTAATTTTCCTTGAGGAGCATCAATACCCATAGCAGCTAATTGATTTATAGTCGTTGGATTAATCGACACATTTGTAGGGTCAGACAAAAAATGAGTTGCCACGTAACCTCCTAGCATCGCACCAATAACTACCATTAAATTCCATCTTTGTGATTTCCAATCCCAATTAAAAAAAGGAACAAATTTACCAGCACCAGCCATCGAACATAAACTTCTAAGATTAGAAGACATTCCAAAAGCTTTACCAAAATATGTTAAAGCTAACATTACTAAACCAATCAGGAAGCCTGATATAGCCCAATGCCATGTATGATTAATAAAATCCATTTCAATATTTTTTATACAAAAATAAAAGAATGTTCCTATATTTGTTATGAGTCATTCAAAATCTATAAAAAGAAAACAATTAATGAAATTTAGAGCTTTAATTTTACTACTGATTTTTATTCCTTTTGCTTCATGTATAAGTACTAGATCAACGATAAAAAATATAGATGACTCAATTCCTGGACCTGCTTTAAATGAAACTTTCAATAGCTTCATTATTACAAAAAAAGCTCCCAATAAAAAATATGCTTATAACGAAGACTATCCTGTAAATGTAGGTTTTACTTCTTTAGAAGATGGGAATAATAATCAAATTAGATTTTTAAATGCTTTAGCTGGACCCAATGGAGAAAAAATCACTTTTGTAAAAAAAGACCCTTGTTGTCCTTTTCCAACTAAAAGATCTGATATGGGCGCAGGATTAATTGATACATTTGAAATCACTTGGGAAGGTCAAAAACAACCCGTTTTGCTTTATATAAATAAATTTGAAAAAGGTGAGCTTATGATACCTGTTGGTTTCACTGCCAGAAAATAAAAAAGCCCCAAATTGGGGCCTTTTCTTTATAAGTTAGCAACAAGATAATTATAAATTGATGCTTTTTGTTCGTCTGTTATTTTAGCTTTTTTTGCCATCCTATCAAGTGTTGGAACCCAATCTTCTTTAGTATGTTTTGTAGGTTGAAATAACTTATGACATTTACCACAATTATTTTCGTACAAAGACTTACCTTCAGCTAATTCTGGCGTCAATACTATATTTTTTACTTCAGATGTTTGTGCAGTAGTCGCAGTTTTTGGAGAACATGCATAAACAAACGCTCCTATAACAGCAATCACTAATAAAGCTTTACTTTTCATATCTTTTTGTTTTGATTGAGGAGTAAATATAACAAACTTTTCAATCTATTTTAAGCTCTTGAAAAATTCTCTTCTAAAACTGGAGTATATCTTCTGTATACATTTCCTAAAAGGACATTTGCTATTTGTTCTGAAATTGCACCATCAATGAGTCTATCTAACCAAAAGAATTCTCCAGCAGAATTTATTTCTAAAAAGTAATATTCATCTTCTGGAGTAACAATAATATCAATTGCTCCATAGTTAATTTGATAAATATCCATCATTTGAAGTAACTTTTCTTTAATATCCAATGGTAATTCATAAGGAATCCAATCAGCTATTAAAGTTCTTCCTTCTTTTCGCCAGTCTAATTTTGCATTTTCAGTTTTTTGAGAATCAATAGCAAATGCAAATACTTCATCACCAACTATTGTTATTCTTAATTCCAATTTCTTTTCTAATTTTTCCTGAAATTGCATAGGACAAAACTGTAACGTATCAATATCTTCAAGATCTTCTTCCTTCACCAAATTTGTAAATACGACATTTTCTATTCCATCACGCATAATTGCAAACGAACTTTGCATTTTTGAAATTACACCATTAGGTCTTTCCTGAACAAATCTTTTTGCTTCTTGCGGATTATTTGTAATACATGTTTCTGGAACTTTTAAGCCTAAATGAGAAGCAATTTTCATTTGTTCTTCTTTACTATCCAATCTCCTATATTGACTGAATTTACTAATTTGAAAACAATTAAGACTTTCAAGCATTCCAAACAAAGTTGTTCGTACTTCTCCATAAGCACTACTCAAAAATTCTTTATCCAACACATTTGAAAGACCTGAACCAAGGTTATGACTTCGT
>CBFHBH010000289.1:0-3507 GCA_965653735.1 uncultured Flavobacterium sp.
TTGAGAAAAGTATTTTTGAATATAAAAAAATAAACTATCAACTAGGAGTATCCTCTGTTACTAACAACATAGGTGGTATTTATTATTATCTCGGTAAATTTCCACAAGCTTTAGGATGCTATCAAAAAGTATTAGAGATTCAAAAAAAACTCAAAGAAGAAAGAACAATTGCTATAACTACCCAAAATATTGGTGGAATCTACTCTAAAATTGGTGATTATTCAAATGCATTGAAATATTATAATCAAGCATTAGGAGTTTATGTAAAACTTAAAGATGAAAAATCAATTGCTCAAAATTTAAATTCAACTGCATTTATTAAAATTCAATTAAATGAATATAATGATGCTGAAAAAATGCTTGAAAAAGCAATAAATATAACGAATAATCCTGTTTGCATTGCAATAATACAGCTTAAAGTTGAAATTCTTTTAAATTTTGGAGAGTTAAATTATAAGAAGGCTGAATACTCAATTGCCTTGAGTTATTATTCAAAATGTTTAAAATTATCTCGAGAAATTAATAGCCAACAATATTATAGTTCTTCTAAAATAGCAATTGGCAAAATATATAACCTATTCAAGAAAAATTATATTGCTATCGAAAATTGTAAAAAAGGTTTAGAAGTAGCAGAAAAAATTAATTCACTATCGTTAAAAAAAGAAGCTTGTGATTGTCTGTATGACATTTATAAATCATTAGGGTATAATAATCAAGCATTGATATATTTTGAAAAATCCAACATCTATAAAGATAGTTTAAATGCTAAAGAAACTACAGATAAAATGATGAGTATGGAACTTCAGAATAAACAGTTAATGGATAGTATTTCTTATGTAAAAAAGGAGCATGTTCTTCAACTCAAACATAAAGAGGAAGTTCAAAAAAAAGAAAAACAACGAAATATAATTATTGCTTCGTTGGGGTTTATTCTATTATTTGTGGTTGGTCTTTTGAATAGATTAAATTTTGTCAGAAAATCTAAAAAAGCGCTACAATTTGAAAAAGATCGTTCAGAAGAATTATTGCTAAATATCTTACCTGAAGAAATCGCAGAAGAGCTAAAGGAAAGAGGGAAAGTTAATGCAAGAGATTTTAATTTGGTAGGAATCTTATTTACAGATTTCAAGTCTTTTACGGAAACAGCAGAACAAATGACTCCCCAAGAATTAGTTGAAGAAATTAATGTTTGTTTTAAAGCATTTGATCTAATTTCTGAAAAATTTAAAATTGAAAAAATCAAAACAATAGGTGATGCTTATATGGCTGCGGGTGGTATTCCAATACCAGAAGAAAATTTTTTGGTAAATATTGTTTTAGCAGGATTAGAAATGCAAGAATTTATGATTTCTCGCAAGCTTGAAAATGAACTAATTAATAAACCAGCCTTTGAAATGCGATTGGGAATTCATACAGGACCTATTGTTGCTGGAATTGTAGGAGTTAAGAAATTTCAATATGATGTTTGGGGTGATACGGTAAATACTGCCAGTCGAATTGAAAGTAGTGGAACAGTGGGAAAAGTTAATATAAGTGAATCTCTTTATCAACTTATTAAAGAGTCAAACTTTTTTGAATTTGAATACCGAGGTAGCATATACGCCAAAGGTAAAGGAAATATCAATATGTATTTTGTTACCAAAAAAGAAAAACATATTGATTATCAGATAAATAGTAATCAAATTTTAGTACTTCACAAAAAATAAAAACGATTTTGTAGGTTTTTTTGGCAAACGTGTCATGTTTTCATCTTCTAATTTTACATCATACAAATAAACAAGTTGTGGAAGATAAAAAAGTACATGAGTTATTAAAACGAATTATTTCTAAAGCATGGGAAGATGAAAGTTTTAGAAATGAATTGGTTGTAAACCCTATACCTACAATAGAAAACTATACTGGAGCAAAAGTGGTTTTGCCTGAAGGTAAAGAACTAATTGTTTTAGATCAGACTGATAAAAAAAAGGTCTTTGTTAATATACCTAGTGAGCCTGATTTTGATAACATGGAATTGACTGAAAACCAACTTGAAATAATAGCAGGAGGAGGGCAGTTTTTGTGGGGAAGCTTGGTAGAGAATTTATTTCCAACTATAAAAAACTATATTAAATTTTAAATTAAACATTATGCAATTAACAGAAAAACAAAAAATGTACAATGAGATTGTACAAAAAGCATGGGAAGATGAAGATTTTAAAAAAGCATTACTTGAAAATCCTGTAGCTACTATTGAAAATTTTACAGGTAAAAAATTAAACTTACCTGAAGGAAAAACTTTAGAAGTAAGGGATCAAACCAGCGAATCTACTGTTTATATTAATATACCTGCTATGCCTGAAGTAGATGCTGAATTAAGTGAAAAAGAATTGGAAGCGGTATCTGGTGGAACATGTGTTGTTTCTACTAAAATTGGTATTGGGCCATGGATTATACCAACACTACCTGGTGATGACATCGAATTAATGAAACAATAATAACTAATAACTAAAAGATCTAAAAATGGAATTAACTAAAAATCAAAATGTGTTCCCTGAAATTGTTAAAAAAGCATGGGAAGATGTAGAATTTAAAAAAGCACTAATTGCTAATCCTGTAGAAGTAATTGAAAATTTTACAGGTAAAAAAATGAATTTACCAGAAGGAAAAACTTTAATTGTTAGAGATCAAACAGATTCGTCTACAGTTTATATTAATATTCCTGCTACTCCAGCAGTTAATGCTGAATTGACTGAAGAGCAATTAGAAGCAGTAGCAGGTGGTTGTCAATGGGGTGACTCTGGAACTGGAGGAATGGGATGGCCTCCAATTTATACTGATCCAATTAAAGATATAATTTTCTACCAATAATAATAAAGATATGATTACACAAGAACAACAAAAACAAGGTGTTGAGTTAATGAACTCACTTGTTGAAAAGGCTTGGAACAATGCTGAATTTAAAGAGCAATTAATTAAAAATCCTGTTGCAACAATTGAATCGGTTACAGGACATAAATTAAATGATAATGTAAATTTTATTGTAGAAGATCAGTCTGACTCTTCAAAAATTTTCTT
Source organism: uncultured Flavobacterium sp. (assembly GCA_965653735.1). Lineage (GTDB taxonomy): Bacteria > Bacteroidota > Bacteroidia > Flavobacteriales > Flavobacteriaceae > Flavobacterium. The sequence continues at coordinate 3,055 of CBFHBH010000289.1, forward strand.
AAATATTCCAAGAAAAGTTGAATTAGATTCTCTAGAACTATCTGACGAACAACTTGAAATGGTTAATGGAGGGGAGTTTGTAGTTGCAATTGCTGTTGGAGGTGCCTTTTTAACAGGGATGGGTATAGGTGTTGCTATTTATGCTGCTGTTAATGATTAATTTAACTTAAAAAATTAAAAGAAATGATAACATTAGAAAAACAGAAAAAAGGTTACGATTTAGTAAATAAAATAATTGAAAAATCAATTGAAAACCCAACTTTCAAAAAAGAACTTTTAAATAATCCACATGCAGCTATAGAATCTGTATATGGTAGTACAATTTCTAAAAAAATGAATATAGTTGTTGAGGAGCAATCAAATCCATCATACATCTATATGAATATTCCGCCAAAACCTAACATGGAAGAAATGGAGCTTACAGATGAGCAATTAGAAATTGTGTCAGGAGGT
>CBFHBH010000290.1:0-3499 GCA_965653735.1 uncultured Flavobacterium sp.
GGGCGACATGGTGTTTGCCTTGTATTAAAGAGTTGCCATATTTTGAGCAATTAAATGAAAAGTATAAAGATCAAAATGTAAAAGTTATTTTAGTGAGTTTGGATTTACCAAAAAAAGTAGAAAGTAATTTGATTCCTTTTATTAAAAAGAAAAACTTAAAATCTGAAATTATTCATTTAAACGATCCAAATGCTAATGAATGGATTGAAAAAGTAGATAAAAGTTGGGCAGGCTCAATACCTGCAACTATAATATACAATAAAAAAGGACGAATGTTTGTAGAAGATTCCTATTCGTCTTTTAAAGAACTTGAAGAAGAATTATTAACAATCATTAAAAAATAAATTATATGAAAACTATAAAAATGCTGGCTTTGGCTTTAGTGTTGGGAATTATTAGCGCTTTTACCTTAAATTCAGGAGGCTATCAAATAGGTGATGTAGCCACAGATTTTTCACTTAAAAACGTTAACGATAAAATGGTTTCTTTGAAAGATTTTAAAGACGCTAAAGGTTTCGTTGTAATTTTTACTTGTAACCATTGTCCATTTGCTAAAGCGTATGAAGACCGAATAATTGCAATCGATAAAAAATATAAAAGTTTAGGATATCCAGTTATAGCTATAAATCCTAATAATCCTGACGTTCAAAAAGATGATAGTTTTGATTTGATGAAAAAAAGAGCGAAAGAAAAAGGATTTACCTTCCCTTATTTGTTTGATGATGGACAAAAAATTTATCCGCAATATGGAGCAACAAAAACTCCTCATGTATATTTATTACAAAAAACGAGTAAAGGAAACATTGTAAAATACATTGGAGCAATCGATGATAACTATTCAGACGAAAGTGCTGTTAAGACAAAATATTTAGAAAATGCCATTAATTCTTTATTAAAAGATGAAGAAATTGCAGTAAAAACGACCAAAGCTATTGGATGTTCTATTAAAGCATAGTAAATTTGAAATACAAAAAATTAAACTATGAATTTAACACAAGAAGATTGGTGGTCAAAATTGCAGCAAGATGAAAATGCAGTTATTCTAGATGTTCGTACAGAAGACGAGTGGAATGATGGAATAATTCCAAATGCGATTAATATAGATATTTATAAAGGTCAAGGATTTATTTATAAAGTTGAAGAGTTAGACAAATCTAAAAACTATTATGTGTATTGTAAAGCTGGAGGAAGAAGTGCTCAAGCTTGTAACATAATGAACCAAATGGGATTTGAAACAACGTATAACTTAATGGGAGGATTCTCAGAATGGGATGGTCCTGTTGATATGCCAAAATAAAAAAGAGAAGCAATTGCTTCTCTTTTTTATTTTATTCAGAAAGTTTTTTCAGTTCCTTCTTATTTTTTAATATAATTTTCTTTCCGTTGAGTTCTATTAAACCAGCTTTGTTGAATTCCGAAAGTAATCGAATACAACTTTCGGTAGCTGTCCCTATAATACTAGAAATTTCTTCTCTTGATAAATGTAGTTTTAGTGAATCATCTTCATTGACTCCAAAAGTATCGTGTAGATAGAGTAGTGTAGAAGCCAATCGTTCTTTAACACTTTTTTGCGCAAGATTTACCAAAACGTTATCTGCTTCTTTCAAGTCATGACAAACATTCTTCATTACGTTTAGTGAAAACTTATTGTTCTCGTTAAAGAAGTCCATTACCTGACTTTTCGGTACAAAGCAAACCGTCATGTCTTCAAGAGCTACAGCACTTAAATTAGTTGGTTCCTCACTAATCAAAGAACGTTGTCCTAACAATTCACCACGGGTAACCAGTTTTACAATTTGGTCTTTTCCGTTGGAACTCAGTTTTGTTAATTTGCAAACACCATCTTTCACACAAAAAATTCCGTCCAAATAATCGCCTTCGTCAAAGATAACATCTCCTTTTTTTACAACATACGAAGTTTTACAATCGGCGAGTTTCAGTAATTCGTCTTTGTTCAACGCTTTTAAAGCACTGAATTCCCTAACGATACATTGTTCACATTTACTCATAACATTCGATTGTTTTTGCAAAGATACTAAAGTATGACAAAAATCATATTTTAAGAAATGATTACGGGAGAAATTTGCCTTAGGTAAAATGAGCAAATTATGAGTACACAAAATTGTTTCCATTGCGGGAATAATATTGTAAAAGCAGATGAAATTTTGTTCGATGAAAAATCTTTTTGTTGTACCGGATGTAAAACGGTCTATGAGATTTTCAGTCTGAATGATTTAATCTGTTATTACGATTTTGAAAATGCCCCCGGAGCTACACCACAAGACATTAAAGGAAAATATAATTTTCTTGATAATGCTGATATTGTAGAGAAGTTGTTGGATTTCAATGAAGAAACTACACAGATTGTAACTCTTTATATTCCACATATTCATTGCAGTTCATGTATTTGGATTTTGGAAAATCTAAACAAATTAAATAACGGAGTTACGACTTCTCAGGTTAATTTCCATGAAAAGAAAGCTCGCATCACCTTTAATGAAGAGAACGTTTCATTAAAAGAAATTGTTTTGCTTTTGAGCTCAATCGGTTACGAGCCGTACATCAGTTTAGAGAATTACGAAAACAAGAAAAAAGAAGTCGACCGAAGTTTATATTACAAAATTGGCGTTGCTTTTGTCGTTTCCCGAGTATTTTGAAGTCGGCGAATTCTGGATTGAACAATACAAAGGATTCTTCCGTTGGCTGATTTTCGTATTGGCTTTGCCGCCGTTTTTTTATTCCGCTTGGGGATATTACGTTTCGGCTTGGAAAAGTATCAAATCAAAAATGTTAAACATTGATATTCCGATAGCTTTGGGAATTGTTGTAATGTTCGTTCGAAGTACTGTAGATATTGTAATGGGCTACGGTCAAGGGTTCTTCGACAGTATGTGTGGCTTGATTTTCTTTATGCTTCTAGGGAAGATGTTTCAACAAAAAACGTACAATTTCCTTTCTTTTGAGCGTGATTATAAATCTTATTTTCCAATTGCCGTTACCAAGATTTTAAATGATAAATCTGAAGAAGCAATTCAGGTGTATGATATTCAGAAAGGGGATCGTTTATTGATTCGAAATCAGGAGTTAATTCCAGTTGATGGTATCCTGATTTCCGAAAAAACAGCCATCGATTATAGTTTTGTAACCGGTGAAGCCGTGGCGATTGATAAAAAATCAGGTGATAAAATTTACGCTGGTGGAAAACAAATTGGGAATGTGATTGAAATGGAAGTTTTGAATTCCGTTTCCCAAAGTTATTTAACGCAATTGTGGAGCAATGATGTATTTCAAAAACATTTCGACAGAAAGTACAAAACTATTACCGATACCATAAGTCGATATTTCACGCCCGCTTTGTTGCTTTTGGCAATAATGTCTTTTGGCTATTGGATTTTTATCGATGCTAATATTGCTTTCAATGTGTTTACTGCAATCTTAATTGTGGCTTGCCCATGCGCATTGGCTTTAACCGCACCGTTTACTTTGGGCAATGTACTTC
>CBFHBH010000291.1:0-3498 GCA_965653735.1 uncultured Flavobacterium sp.
TCGATTTTAAACCCTCCATCAAATTTTTCCTCTAAAAAAGTTCTTGAAAAACCTCTTGCGCTAATTGCTGGGTCAACTTTATTATTTTGAACTAAAGGTGTTTTTGAAGTTTTAGCAAAATGATTTTGATCTAACTGAATCCATAAATAATCTAAAGATTCTTTTGCATTATTTGTATAAGTAACCGTTTCAACTCCGTAAAGTCTTGCGTTTTTATCATCAAGCTCGATGTCTATTTTATAATCTGCCTGTTGTTGATAATATTCAGGACCTGGCGCACCAGAAGCCGTACGATACATATTTGGCGTTGCCATTATATCATACATTTGTCTGAACTTATTAGTATCCTCATGCCCTTGTTGCTTAACTTTTGGACTTTCTGGCTGAGTTTGTGCAAATACATTAATACTTAATATAAGTGCAACTACGAATAGATTAAAATTTTTCATACGGAAACCTTAATTTGAGGTCCTAAATGTAATTTATTTTTTGATGAAGAATAAAAAGCTATTAAATTTTTAACATTCCTTTTACATTTCCAGAAGTAAATAAAAAACTTTGCTTTTTATCGTAAATTGAAGTGTGAACAATATTTTGTTGTTCATCTGTAAAATCCAGCAATACAGTATTTTGAATTTCTAACGTTTTAATTTTCGAAATGTCTTTTATGTTATAGTAACAAATGAGGACATTGCCCTCCATTTCTTTACTTAAATAATTGATGGCTTTAGGCTGTCCATTTACTTTTAAAATAAAATTATCTGCTAAATATTTTTTCATCAAAATAACATCTTCAACAGACTCATTTGTTTCTCCCAACAATGTTCTTTTTTTATATTTCTCTTTAAGAATTGAGTTTAAATCATCCACAAAAATTCGAGAAGTAATCTGAATCATTTTTTTATCCTGAGCATAATTTACCTGATAAATTGACACATAAAATTTATGAATAGTAGCAGATGCTAACATCACGAAAAGGATAATTAAAAACGAAAAACGAGCAATTTTTTTCATACCGTAAATGTATTAATTCTTTTCAGGAAAAGTAAGATTCTTATACTTTACAGCTATTTCTCCTAACAAAAATGTAGCCAGAGTTTTATTTTTTGAAGTAATAGAATTCAACAAATCTAAATCTTCAAGAGCGAACAATTTAAATCCATCGACATAATCATCAGGAATTTTGAGTGTTTTAATATAAAATTCATCGTCAAACCACAAATCTAACTTTTCTAACTCCTTCTCCTTTTTTTCAATAACTACTCCTTTTTTAAGCATTTTTGTTCGACCACTAATTTGATTGATCAATCCATCGACACTCATCCCTCCAAAAGGAATTAAAAGCGGACTGTACCATTTAAATTTTTCTGCCGTTCTTAGTTTTCTCTCTGCTGGAGTGTATTCTTTAACATTTTTAGAAACAATACCCAATGATTTTGTCGTTACTTTGTTTACTTCAATTTCGTCCAGTTGATTAATTTTTGCCTTAACCTTTATAATCAAAGGATTTTGTTTGAAAGAATTATCGTTTAATCTAATTTCCAAACCTTCAATCGATAATGACGACACAATAAGCACATCATTTGATTTTGCCTCTATCGAAAAATCCCCTTCTGAGTTTGTTATTGTATTTGTCTTACTTGAAGCATTTACTACATAAATACCCTCTAAGTTTGCTATATCAGAAATTATTTTTCCTTTTAAAATTGTTTGAGAAAAAGCATTTTGAACCAACAGAAAAAGTAAGAGTAATTTAATTTTCATTCTTTATTTCTTTATACTTAAAAGTTAATTCAACCAATTTAAACTTTAAATTTCCATAATTTTTATCTTTTAGCAACTTTGCAATAGTCATATCTTCTGAAGCAAAAATCAAAAACCCATTTAAATTTTCTTTAGCTATTTTAAGAGTAGTAAGAAAAAAATCTTCTGTAAGCAATCTTAAAAGTTTTTCATGATTTGTTTCATACTTCTCTACTTCAACTATTTTCTTCAACATATTTTTTTGACCACTAATCAAATTATAAATCATTCCCACAGGCCCTCCAGTAGTTGCTGTTCTTAGTCTTCTCTCAGCAACAGTATATTCTTTTACATCTTTCCCAATTATCCCTAATGATTTTGCTGTAATTCTATTTATTTGAATTTCTGCCAATTCATTTGCTTTCGATTTAACTTCTATAATCAAAGGATTCATTCTGAAAGAATTTTCATTTAGAACTATTTCCAAACCTTCTAATTTTGGTGAAGATATAATTAACCTATCTCCGGCCTTAGCTTCAATAGTAAACAAACCACTCGAGTCGGTCAGTGTATCCTTTTTTGTTGTAAAATTAAAAACAATAATATCCTTAACATCATTAATATCAGAAATTACTTTTCCTTTTAATTCACACTGAGAAAAAGCCGATTGAAAAATACCAATAAAAAAAACAGCTAATAAATTTTTCATAAATAGATTTATGAAGTAAAAATAGAGGCGTATAATCCCAATTTATTATTAATGACTTGGTAATTTTTTGTTAATTATAATTTCTAAATTTGACATTCAATCATTTACTAATGAAAAAAGTTATACTTGCCAGCACATCAACACTATACGGAGGAGGTTATTTAGAATACTTACTTCCTACTCTAACAAAGCATTTTGAAAACGTAAAAACATTATTATTTATCCCTTATGCTAGACCAAGCGGAATATCTCACGATGATTACACTGCAAAGGTTAGTGAAGCTTTTTCTAAAATAAATATTGCTGTTAAAGGATTACACGAATTTGAAGATCCTACAAATGCAATTCAAGAAGCCGAAGCAATTTTTACAGGCGGCGGAAACACTTTCTTATTAGTATCTCAATTATACAATAACAACTTAATTGAAGTTTTAAAAGCTACAATAAACAAAGGAACACCATATCTAGGAACTAGTGCGGGAAGTAATATTGGTGGAAAAACAATGAACACACAAACGATATGCCTATTGTACTCCCTAAGAGTTTTGAGACCCTAGGTTTTATAAATTTCAACTTAAACCCACACTATCTTGACCCTATTGAAGGCTCAACACACATGGGAGAAACTAGAGAAACCAGGATTAATGAATTTCATAAACAAAGTTCAATTCCTGTTTTAGGATTACGTGAAGGAAGTTGGCTAGAAGTATATGATGATAATGTTATTGTTAGGGGAGATTTAACAGCTCGTTTATTTAGGCAAAATGAATTTCCTGTTGAAATCGCACCTGGAGAAAATTTAAATTTTTTATAAAGAAAAAGCCTCAAAGTAATCTTTGAGGCTTTTTTATTTGAAGCATAGCTTCAGAATTTTGCACAGTAAATAAAAAATCCCAAAACTAAGTTTGGGATTTTTAGAGCGGAAGACGAGGCTCGAACTCGCGACAACCAGCTTGGAAGGCTGGAGCTCTACCAACTGAGCTACTTCCGCAGGTGATAATTTTTAAAACTTTATCTTGTTTTTAGAGCGGAAGACGAGGCTCGAA
>CBFHBH010000292.1:0-3491 GCA_965653735.1 uncultured Flavobacterium sp.
TTTACATGTCTTACCTATATCTAATATAGCAAATTCACCTTTAGTTGCTTCGGGTGTTGCTAAAGTTGTTTTTGGAGAAAAAGGATCAATAGTTGTTACTGTTATTGCGATATTTTCTATTATCAGTATTCTAAATGCATATATGATGATGCCTTCACGAATTTTATTTGGAATGAGCCGAGATGGTTTTTTTATTCAAAAAGGAACTTTAATAAATGAAGGTGGAACACCAATAGTTACGCTGCTGGTTTCTTCACTATTTGCTTTTGCTCTAATTTGCATTGGTACATTCGAAATTTTATTTTCGTTATCAACTTTTATGGCTATCACTGTTTGGGGATTGACTTATATTTCGTTGATAAAATTACGTTTTACAGAACCTAATTTAGAAAGACCATATAAATCTTGGGGTTATCCATATACTTCAATATTGATGATCTTATTTTCACTTGCTTTGTTTATAGGTTTTGCTTACAGCGATAGTAAAAGTTTTCTTATCATTGGTGGCATCACTTTACTTTCGTATCCCATTTTTTTAGCACTCAGAATCAAATCAAATAAAGAATAATCAATTTAAAAGTTAGAAGATAAATCGTAATTTTACGACTAATATTTTGAAAAATAGATATGGAAAATAAATATAGCGACGACGTAATTGGTCGTGCACGAGTACAAGATACTCCTGAACTAGAAGCTTATTATAAAGAATTAGAAGGTTTAGGAGCTGGTGCTTTGTGGACAGTAGCTAACGATATTGAACCTTGGGAGCCAAGAACTTCTTCGGTTCCTATGCTCTGGAAGTATGAAAACTTAAGAGAATTGGTCTTAAAATCATCTGATTTGGTTACTCCTGAACAAGCCGGAAGACGTGTCGTGTATTTAGTAAATGATAAACGTAAGGATGTTTCAGCTGCTGTTGGGTGGTTGTATACTGGAATTCAGGTAACAAGACCTGGTGAAAGTACTTCAGCACATCGTCATAGAGCTTCTGCCCTACGTTTTATTATGGAAGGTGAAGGCGGTTATACGGTTGTAGATGGAAATAAAGTAACTTTTGAAGTCAATGATTTTGTAATTACACCAAATTCAGCTTGGCACGAACATGGTGTTGCTGAAGACGGAAAAACCTGTGTTTGGCAGGACGGATTGGACATTCCTTTGGTAAATGCTTTGGAAGCCAATGATTATGCAGTTTTTGATGGAAAACAACCATTACAAGCACCAACTAATCATTTACCAATATCTTATGGTGGAGCCGGAATTATTCCCGCAGATAAAGTATGGGATAAGCCGTATTCACCTTTATTCAAATATTCTTGGAAACATGTTTATCCTACGTTATTAGAAGCTGCTAAAGTAAATGAAGGTTCTTCTTTTGATGGTATTATAATGCAATATTCAAATCCGTTAACTGGAGGTCATGTAATGCAAACCATGGGCGCTTCGATGCAGTTATTGCCAGCAGGCTTTAAAGGAAAAGCACATAAACATACTGGTTCGTTTGTATATCAATGTGCAAAAGGAAGTGGTTATTCTATTATTAACGGAAAACGTTTTGATTGGAAAGAAAGAGATATCTTTTGTGTACCCTCGTGGGCTTGGCATGAACATCATAATGCTTCAAATACAGAAGACGCTTGCTTGTTTTCTTTCAATGATTTACCTGTAATCGAAGGATTAGGTTTGTATCAGGAAAGAGTGTATTCAGATAATAATGGAAATCAAATTTTAGAATAAAAACTTACCTATAATATAATGAAATTACTTACTTATTCAATTGAAGGTTCAGAACCACGATTAGGCTTTATTCACAACAACCAAGTAATTGACATGGAAGATTTTGGCGATGTGTCTAATTTTCCATTACCAAAAACTATGTTAGAACTAATTGACATGGGATTTGATGTGATTGCTGAAATCAATGATTTAATTGCTGACACTAACGAAAAACAATTTGATGAAATCGCATACGAAATCAATGAAGTAACTTTTTTGGCTCCAATCCCTAAACCTAGAAAAAACATTATCGGGATTGGTTTAAATTATACAGAACACGTTGCAGAAAGTGCCAGAACATTGGATACTACAGGAAAATTACCTCAAAAGCCAATTATTTTTTCTAAGCCACCAACAACAGTTACAGCTACCAATACAGATATTATTAAAAATACGAAGTTGACGCAACAATTGGATTGGGAAGTGGAATTGGCAGTTATTATTGGTAAAAAAGGAAAATATGTTACCAAAGAAGAGGCGATGGATTATGTTTTTGGTTATACCGTTATCAATGACATTTCGGCTCGTGATTGTCGTCGTGAAGGCCAATGGATTGTTTCTAAAGGTCAGGATACCTTCGCCCCTATGGGACCAATTTTGGTTACCAAAGACGAAATCGAAAACCCGCATAACTTGAATTTGTCTTTGAAATTGAACGGAATTGAAAAGCAGAATTCAAATACCAAATTTCTATTATTCAATATCAATGATTTGATTGAAGATTTGAGTATTGTTTTCACTTTGGAACCCGGAGACATCATTGCAACCGGAACGCCTGCCGGTGTTGGTGCAGGAAGAGATCCACAAGAATGGATGTATGACGGTGATGTTGTGGAAGCGACTGTAGAAGGCATTGGAACGATTGTGAATACGATTAAGGAAATCTAATAATTCTGAAGTGAACAAAACGCAAAAAGCAGTTGAAGTTTTCAATAAAAACGCAAATCTATACCAAGATCGATTCATGGATTTTGATTTGTATAACGATACTTTCGACTTGTTTTGTGACACCATCCAAAAGAAAAATGCTTCCGTTTTAGAACTGGCTTGCGGTCCTGGAAACATTACTAAATATTTTTTACAAAAACGCAATGATTTTCAAATTTTGGGAACTGATTTAGCTCCGAACATGATTGAATTAGCACAAAAGAATAATCCATTGGCTACTTTTCAATTATTGGATTGTCGTGATTTTTTAAAATTGAATAAGAAATTTGACGCGATTGTTTGCGGCTTTGGATTACCTTACCTTTCTAAAGAAGAAGCTATTCAATTAATAAAAGATGCAGCTGATGGCTTAAATTTAGAAGGCGTTTTGTATTTAAGTACTATGGAAGACGATTACAGCAAGTCTGGGTTCAAAAAAGGAAGCACAGGAGATGAAATTTTCATGCATTATCATCAAGCAGATTATTTGACGGAAGCTTTAATCGAAAGCGGTTTTAAAATAATTGCTCTGGAACGTAAAAATTTCTCTGAACAAGACGGATCAAATACAATAGATTTAATACTAATTGCAAAAAAATAAAATGAAAAAATACAGAATAGGTCAAATCGTACCTTCATCAAATATTACCATGGAAACGGAAATACCGGCAGTTTTCCGTTCGCGTGAAACTATTTTACCGGAGCGCTTTACCTTTCATTCGAGCAGAATGCGCATGAAGAAGGTCACCAAAGAAGAATTGGAAGCCATGGACGCCATGAGTTTAAAA
>CBFHBH010000293.1:0-3482 GCA_965653735.1 uncultured Flavobacterium sp.
GGATGGGGTGGCTTCGAGAATCACGTTATGGTGGCTTCGAGTGCCTCAGCCACCAAGAGGGCGTTTTAGGTTACGGTGGCTGAGGCACTCGAAGCCACACTACGTTTCGGCTCCGCTCAACCACCGTTAGAGAATGGTGACTGAGCATATTTGGTGACTGAGCGTAGTCGAAGTCACAACACTCTAGGATGGGGTGGCTTCGAGAATCACGTTATGTTGGCTTCGATAGCCTCAGCCACCAAGAGGGCGTTTTAGGTTACGGTGGTTGAGGCTCTCGAAGCCACAGTTCAGTTTCTACTCCTTTCATCATCTTAAAAATATTTATATAGAAAATAAAAGAAAAGGGCATCATTCGATGCTTTTTTATTGAACTGTTATTTGAGTTTTACATAGATAATTTCAGGGTCAATTCCCATATAGTGACAAAACTCTTCTATTGTGACCATCTGGTGTTTTTCTTTATTGTAATGGGATTTGATTTTATTAAGGATGTTACGACATTGACGAATACTTTTTCCTGTGATTTGCTGGATGTCTTTTGGGCAGATACTGATTCTTTGCATTGTTATTTTTTTGTGGTTGCTGGTACTTTTTTAGTTGGATTTTGATACTTTTTTTTGTTCGGCTTTACTCGGCTTATGTACGGCTTATGTACGGCTTTGGTATGACTTAAATACCTCTTACTATTTAGCGACTTTTTGATTGTTGATAATTCTCAAAATTTATGCCGTTTTGTAGGAAAAATATACTGTTTTGAAAACTTTAACTTAAAAAGGGAAATTTGTGGTCGAATTGGGAAAAAGGATGCGGTTACGGCAGTGGCACGGTTTTTTGGCTCGGCGTTTGTTTTGATTTTGGCATAAGTAATTTATTAATCATTAAATTTTTTAATTATGGCTAAGTCAAAAGGAATTATCAAGATTGAAGGAACAGTTGAGGATTTAACGTTTTACAAACAAGGAGGGGAGTATTATGTTCGTAAAAAAGGAGGGATTGACAAAAATCGCATTGCTAAGGATTCGAATTTTGCACGTACTCGAGAAAACAATACGGAGTTTGGCGGAAGTGGTCACAGTGGTAAGGTGTTGCGTACCGCTTTAGGAACAATGGTGTTTAAGGCTAAAGATAGTAAATTGAGTAGCAGGATGTTGAAAGTTATGTCTGAAGTGAAACGTTATGACACTACTTCTGTAAGAGGGCAACGCAATGTAGCCAATGGAATTACTACAACAGAAGGAAAACAAGCGTTACGTGGTTTTGATTTTAATGCTCGTGCCGAGTTAAGTAGTGTTTTGTATGCTCCTTACCAATTGGACACTGCTACAGGTGTTATTACTTTGACTGATGTGCTTCCGGCTGAACAGATTTTATTCCCACAAGGCGCTACACATGTGAGTTTTCAAGGGGCTGTTTTAACATTAAATTTTGAAACAGAAGAATCTGAAGTAGCGTATTCGAACGTTGTGAATTTACCACTAAACATGACGCTTGCCGACATTACTTTGACGCCTACTAGTGTGCCAACGGGTACTGGACAGCAATTCTTTTTGTTGATGGTATCGTTTTATCAACAGGTAAATGGTATGCAGTATTCGTTACGAAATGAGGAGTATAATGTGTTGAATATTTTGGAGATTTTGTAGAGTTATAACTTCGCCCTTTGTAAGGTGACTTCGAGAGCCTCAGTCACCATTCGACAGGCTCAGAGAATATGTGACTTCGAGAACCTCAGCCACCGTTACAAGCTTAGGGAACGGCTCACTTCGATTTCGGCTTCGCTCAATCTCCGTTAGGCAAGTTAAGGGAACGGCTCACTTCGATTTCGCCCTTAGACAAGCTCAGAACACGGCTCAGTCATCAACCGGTTCTACTTTATGGATAATTATTTTAAAACCCTGTGCTTTGGCATGGGGTTTTGTTTTTGTGCTTATTGATATGTAAGGTGGTTTCGCCCTTCTACAGGCTCGGGGAGCGTCTCAACCACCGTTAGTAGATGGTGACTGAGCGGAGCCGAAGTCACATTCCCAAAAGGTAGTTGATATCACCAATTTTAGTGATTGTGAAAGTCTTTATTTATGGTTATGTTTGAAGAGAATAAGATAAATAGTCCTAAATAAATGAAATTCAACGAAGATTCTCGTGTAAAAATACCAGCCTTATTACATTTAATGCGTTTGGGGTATCAGTATATTCCTTTGAATGAGCAGAATAGAATTGAAAGTAATAATATTTTCTCTTCAATTTTCATTCCTAAGATTTCGGCTTTAAATGGAATAACTGAACAAGAAGCGCAACGAATTTTAGATGAAATCAATCTGGAGTTGGGAAAAAAGTTTTATGAACGATTGACTTCGACCTCTGGAGTTAAATTGATTGATTTTGAAAATTTCAACAATAACGAATTTCACGTTACCACCGAATTAACTTGTAAATCGGGTGACGAAGAATTTCGTCCTGATATTATGGTTTTAATCAATGGAATACCTCTAGCTTTTATTGAAGTCAAAAAACCTCACAATCAAGAAGGTGTAATCAAAGAAAGAACACGAATTAATGAGCGTTTCAAAAATAAACACTTTAGACGTTTTGCTAATATTACGCAGTTGTTGGTTTTTTCTAACAACATGGAATATGAAGATGGTATTGTAGAACCTATTTTTGGAGCTTTTTATGCTACGCCTGCTTACGAAAACGTTCAGTTCAATTATTTCAGAGAAGATTTAGATTATCCAGTGCAACAAAAGTTGAAGGATATTGATGAAAAGACTGAAAACGAACTTTTGAAAGATAACAACTTGATTGTTATTAAAAATAGTCCTGAATACATTACCAATAAACAACCGAATACGCCAACCAATCGAATTTTAACTTCTTTATTTAGTAAAGAGCGTTTGAAATTTATTTTACAATATGCCATTGTTTATGTGGAAGAAGAAGTTACAGGGAAAGTAGCGTATCAAAAGCATATCATGCGTTATCCTCAGTTGTTTGCCACACAAGCTATTGCAACTAAAATTGATGCAGGGCAAAACAAAGGGATTATTTGGCATACGCAAGGTTCAGGAAAAACGGCTTTGGCGTATTATAATGTTAAGCATTTAACGGATTATTACGCAAAGAAACAAGTTATTCCAAATTCTATTTTATCGTTGACCGATTGGATTTATTAATTCAGGCTTCAAGCGAATTTGCTAATAGAGGTTTGAAAGTAAAACAAGTCAATTCGAAGCAAGATTTTATTGCCGATTTAAAAGTAGTGGGTGCGATTCATAATGATAGTGGAGTTCCTGAAATTACGGTAGTGAATATTCAGAAATTTTCGGAAGATGCCATTGTAGTTAAAGATATTAGCTATGACATTAACATCCAACGTATTTATTTTCTGGATGAAGCTCACCGAAGTTATAATCCTAAAGGAAATTATTTAGCGAATCTGATTAATTCTGATCGTTCTGCAGTGATTATCGCCTTAACTGGTACTC
>CBFHBH010000294.1:0-3480 GCA_965653735.1 uncultured Flavobacterium sp.
AGTCACATATGGTATCGCTTTTATTTATATGTGTTTGTTTTCAACAAACTTTATTAGTGGCGATTTCATATTCGATTTTGGAAAAATCAAATATACAAAAAAATAGTATGCATGCATAATAAATTAAGATTTTTTTTATGCGTGCATATAAAAAAATAAAAAGCCCTTGTAAAATAAGGGCCTAATTGGTTAGAATTTTTTGTTGTTTACATCATTTAGGAATTTTATGACTCCTGGGATGTATGTTTTTTGATCATCGTATTGGGAAAGATGACTGCCGTTAGGACAATATAAAAATCTTCCGTTTTGAACTTGAGTAGACATCCATTCCATATGTTTTGGATCCATAGTATCGTGTTTTGAACCAATTACTAAAGTTGGTACTGAAATTGTTTTCAATTTATCTCTAACATCCCAATCTTTAAGCGTCGCATTTCCAGTAATGCCAAACTCACTTGGACCTTGCATAAAAATATATACATTAGGGTTAAGATGTTTGAAACATCTGTTTACAGCTTCAGGCCATTCGTTTAATGGTTTTCTTAAAATATGTTCTGTATAATAATATTTGAAAAGAAGCTCTTGATATTTGGGATTATGATAATCTTTATTTTTTTCGAAAGTTTTTATTTGTTCAAAAACGGCTGTAGGGAGTTTAGGACCTAAAACTTCTTCGGCGTACTTATTATATAAAGGAGCGCTTGACATCATATTGGAAATGATTAATCCTTTTAAATTGTCTTGATGCTTAAAAGCATATTCCATGGCTAAAATCCCGCCCCAAGATTGTCCCATTAAGTAAAAATTGTCTTTATTTAGACCAAGCGCTTTTCTAACTTGTTCTACTTCATCAACGAAACGTTCGTTTGTCCATAGTCGGTTATCATTTGGCTGATCACTATAATAAGAACCTAATTGGTCATAATAAATGTATTCAATGCCTTCTTTTGGAAAATAGCCATCAAAACATTCGTATAATTCATGAGTAACTCCAGGGCCTCCATGTAATAAGAGTACTTTAATTTTTGGATTATTGCCAATGCGTTTTGTCCAGACTTTAAATTCGCCAGCAGGAGTTTTTATGGGAATCATTCTAATCCCACCCGAATATTGATCTTCTGGATTAGAATAATTGAAGTAATTTAAAGTAGAAACTTCCTCTTTGTTTTTACAATTAAAGAAAGTTACCATAATTAGCGAAAAACAAAGAAGAAGCTTAAGTTTCATAACAATTGATTTTAGTTATATATTTTTTCGTAAAGACCTTTGTATTTTTCTAAGACTACTTTACGTTTTAATTTTAAGGTAGGAGTAAGTTGGCCACCATCGATTGACCAAATGTCTGGAGTAAGTTCAAAACGTTTTATTTTTTCCCAATTTCCAAACTTTGTATTGTAAGTATCGATTTCTTGTTGGATTCTATCATTTACCTCAGAATTTGTAATAATTTCTTCGTTTGAAGATCCAATGTTGATTTTGTGAATGTGTGCCCATTCTTTAATAAAATCAAAAGCAGGCTGAATAATTGCAGCAGGCATTTTTTGACCTTCACCAATAACCATGATTTGTTCAATAAAACGAGACTGTTTTAATGTGTTTTCAAGGATTTGAGGTGCAATATATTTTCCTCCCGAAGTTTTGAACATTTCCTTTTTACGATCGGTAATTCTTAAGAAACCATCTTTGTCAAATTCACCAATATCACCAGTGTGGAAATAACCATCTTTGATAACATCTGCAGTTTGTTGTTCGTCTTTATAATAACCCATCATAACATTAGGCCCTTTACAAAGAATTTCTCCGTCTTCGGCAATTTTGACTTCAACGTTTTTGATTAGTTTTCCAACTGTTCCAATTCTGAATAAACCTTTACGCATATCATTTACAGAAATTACTGGAGATGTTTCCGTCAGTCCATATCCTTCCATAATTGGCATACCAGCGGCAGCAAAAACTCTTGTTAAGCGAGTTTGTAAGGCAGCACTTCCGGAAACCATTAATTTAACATTTCCACCAAGGGCTTCTTGCCATTTGCTGAAGATTAATTTACGAGCAATTTTTAATTGAAATTCATAAAAAAATCCATTTTTGCCATAAGGTTCATATTTTAAACCTAAATCGATTGCCCAAAAGAATAGTTTTTTCTTTAAACCAGTCAATTCAGTTCCTTTTGCATAGATTTTGTCGTATACTTTTTCAATTAAGCGAGGTACTACCGAGAATACATCTGGCTTAACTTCTTTAAAGTTATCTGAAATCTTATCAATTGACTCTCCAAAATAAATTGAAATCGAGTAGTATTGATAAATGTATAAAATCATTCTTTCAAAAATATGACAAACTGGTAAGAAACTCATTGCTCTCGCTGTACCTTCAGCAAGCGGAATTCTGTCAGAACTGTCAATTACATTGGAAACAATGTTGTTATGCGACAACATAACTCCTTTTGGTTTTCCGGTTGTTCCCGAGGTATAAATAATTGTTGCTAAATCTGTAGGTTTTACTGCTTCTTTACGTTCTTCAACTAAATTTTGTGTAGAAGTATCTTTTCCAGCAGTTAATAAATCTTTCCAGTTTTTTTCACTTGAAATTTCATCAAAAGTATATACTCCAATGAGTGAGGGAACATTGGCTTTAATCTGGTTTAATTTTCTCAGCACTTCAAGATCTGAAACAAAACAGTATTTAGCTTCTGAATGATTTAAAATGTATTCATAGTCTTGTTCTGAAATAGTAGGATAGATGGGTACTGTTTGTGCTCCAGTTTGTAAAGCACCAATATCCATAATATTCCATTCAGTTCTATTGGTAGATGAAATAATGGCTATTTTATCATTTTTTTGAACCCCCATTGAAATTAAAGCTCTTGAAATCGCATTTGATTTATCAATATATTCTTGGGTAGAAGTTTTTATCCATTCACCATTATATTTAGTTACTAAGGCATCAGGTAAATTATTTTTTTCTAGCTGATAGTATGGGAAATCAAATAGACGGGTAATGTTGGTCATTATATATAAGTATGGTTAATAGTGCAAATAAAAGAATTTTAACGAAAGTAATGAATAATTCTTTATTTTTTAAAATCGACAGATAAAGAGTTAACACAATATCTTGTTCCGGTTTTAGTTGGACCATCATCAAAAACATGTCCTAAATGTCCACCACATTTAGCGCAAAGTATCTCTGTTCTTGACATACCGAAGGAAATATCTTTTTTGTATTCTATTTTTCCAGGTAAGGCTTCGTCAAATGAAGGCCAACCACAGTGTGACTCAAATTTTGATTCTGAAGAAAAAAGTGGCTCACCACACCCACCACATAGGTAAGTTCCCTTTTCAAAATGTAAATTATACTTTCCTGTATTGGCGTATTCTGTTCCTTTTTCACGCAAAATACGATAGCGTTCTTCCCCTAATTGCGCTTTCCATTCTGCATCTGTTTTTTAGCTACTTTATTGAATTCGTTGGCTTTCAGACC